>JBEPYC010000498.1:0-3101 GCA_041641555.1 Chitinivibrionales bacterium
ACACTCCAGTCACTGGGAATATAGCCCAGCTTATTACCATACTTGTCATACCCTGTGGCGTATACATAGAGATGTTCATTGGGCGCAACAAGGGTATCGGTTTGACCTGCGGGTGTGGTTCCATCGCCGGTGGTGAGGATCAGCGTATCGAGTGTATTCGGTTTCAGTTTGAATTTGGGACTCGAGCCCTCAATCCCGGCCAGGTCCACATAGATACGATGGCTACTGTCGGCAAACGGGGCATAATAGAGTACAAACTGGACAGTATCGATACCTCCATCGAAACACTGATACATCCTTTCCCCATCTCCACCACGCTGACTGAGGTCGCCGGACTCGCCGCCCACGATTACCTGAGCGGTGTCGTTCTGGCCCTGCGTGGGAAGCTGATCCTCAAAAAGGGTCGAATCGCACCAGGTACCCGGTACAAGGCCGTCACGATTCCGAATACGGACAACCGCGGATATCGTATCACCCGCAATGAGTTGATCCTCTGGTGTCAAAATCTCTATATCGGCATGTAACGGAGCGCCACGCTCGAAGTAGACGGGGAGTGTATCCGGACGTGTGGAATCGGCATTCAGAGTGACAATCACAAATCCGGTATCCGGCACCGTGGGAGAGAAATCCCATGACTGAGCAAGCTCGGGAGCCGGAGGATCAGTTTCGATCCCGGGTGATGTTATCCATTGCGACTGAACATCGATCCATTTGTCGTTGTCGGAGCGCTGCCCCTGAACAAAGAGTGTGGTGTCGTCGTTTGTCGACATATGCAGCGAGAAGAGATGGTTTTCGTGGATGTTTACGATGCGAAGGGCCTTGAAGTAAATCTTCAGCAATCGGACCTGTATGGTGTCCTCCATCCACGGGAATTCTCTGCTCCGGGCAATGACCTGGGTGAGAGTGTCGGCACCGATTTTCTGGTTCTCGATCTTGCCTTCGCCGATGTTCGAGATACCTTCGGTGGCTTTGACGATAGCAGTGTCAAAGCTCACCCAGTCGGTGCGGGTAGAATAGCCAACATAGTTCCCGAGGGAATCCCGGATGATTGCATATACACTTCGGAACTGCTCGATATTGGTTAGCGTAATGCTGTCGATCGGATTATCCTTATCTGGGCTAAACTGCCAGTTCTGATCACCCTCGATTACCAGATGATGTGGGGCTCCGGCTTTGACCGTGATCAGAATGGTGTCTGCAAGCGTTTTCGAGCCTTCTTCATAGGTTCCAACGATGTACACGGAATTCAGCGCTTTTAACGGGCTGTATGATGTCTTCCTGCCTTCGGTCGTGCTCAGGTTGCCCGTGGGTGGGGTACCGACAATTTCTTCTACGTGCCAGGTGACGCTTGTATCGCCTAACCATACGTTCTGATGATCGACCAGTTTGGCCACGATTTCTATGGGGTCACCTGCCGTGATGGCATTGGCAGTGGAAGGATCGGGATACGGCTGGTTTGTGACCGATGGTGCGGCCTCTCTTGGGTAAAGTACAAGCTGCGACGCCGGGCCGGGTTTGAACCATACCCGAATGGTGTCGGACACGGTCTTGCTCCCGAGCGTGACGTGGATAGTGCCTGAGCCGGTGTCTGCGGGCGCAAAACTCCATTCTTTGGTCCCCGAAGGAGCATCCGGTGAGGTACGCAACCCGGTAGACAGATGCCAGTTTGCAGGTACGCTTTCCCACAGGCCATTGTCTGAACGCTTACCCTGGACGAGCAGCGACGTGTCCTGATCGGTGCGGATAATCAATTCTTCGATCTCGATCGTATCGACCACGACCACACGAAGTGAGTCGTAGCTGATGGTGGAGAGGACGACCGTTACGGTGTCTTTGAATCCGTAGGTCTGGTTGGTCCCGATGACCGTGGTTTGACCACCACCTCCGGTTGCACGCGTGATTCGGCCTTCGCCAATGGCTCGTACGCCATCGCCGGCGAGCACCAGAGAAGTATCTGCGCTCTCCCAGGCGTTTACCTCAGAGAAGTCAACGAAATTGCCGAACCGGTCTCGCACTACCGCGTAGACGTTTTCGACAGTGTCCCTGCTGCTGATAGTTACTACCCCCGCCGGGTTGTCGTCGTTGGGGCTGGACATCGGGTTTGAGCCGGCCTCGAGAACGATGTGATCGGCGGCTCCGGGCTGTACATAGAATTGCACGGTGTCTACCATGTTGATGGAATTTTCGGAAAACCGGGCGATCACATACAACCGGTTGTATGCATTCTCGGGAAAAAGAGACGAACGGTGCCCCGTTCGCGGAGACAACACCCCTGTCGGTGGATTACCCGAGATCTCATGGATGCGCCAACTGACAGGCGATGTCGAGCGCTCATAGGAAGAAAGCCAGACATCGTTATGGTCGAAGACCTTCGCGACGAGTCCGAGTGTATCCCCGGCGCGTATTGTGTCGGTGACCGAGGGTGGGGCATAGGGTAGATTCTCGTTGATACCGGGTTGACCCAGACGGGGATACAGGACCAGATTGCGCGGAAGGCCAACGCCTACCTGGATAACGAGCTGGTCGACAATCGAGCCGTTACTGCCCGATGCAGAAACCGAGATGGTCCCGGTGTCGGTGGATGTCGGACTGAACTCGTACTGGTCATCGGACGATGGGGGAGTTGGATCCAATGTTATTCCCGCTGCATTCCATCGGACTCGCAGGTTATCCCATTGCCCGTTATCGGATCGCAGTCCCAGAGCATAGAGTGTCGTGTCCTGGTCCGTCCGCATCTTGAGCGTGTCAATATCTCTCAAGCCTCCGGCGTTTACGACAATCCGGACTGAATCGTAAGTGACTTTGCTTACAAAAACATTGACAGAGTCGACAAGGGATGTGTCGTCGCGGTCTCTGGCATAGATGCGGGTCGAGCTTTCATCCTCTGCTATGCGGAGAATGCGACCCTGCCCGAAATTCGCCAGGCCGTTTTCGGTCTGAGCGATTGCCGTGTCTGCACTTTCCCAATCTGTAGGGGAAGAGTAACCCACGAAATTACCATACTCGTCTCGGATTATCGCATAGATTTCGTTGTAGACCGTGTCGCGAGGGCCGAGTGTTATGTCATAGAGCGGATTGTCGTCATTCGGGCTGATATTTCT
>JBEPYC010000499.1:0-3095 GCA_041641555.1 Chitinivibrionales bacterium
CAAAGAGCTGGAAGCTCAGGGTAAACTCAAAATCATTTTCTCCGACCCCCAGACGACGCTCACCGAGCTGGAAGGGCTGGATGGCCAGTTCGTCTCCATAATCGAAGAAATGGGAATCAAGCGGGTCGCTGTCGACAGTATGACCCACTTCGAATCACTGACAATCGACGATTTTGAACGCCGTGAGATAGAGCGAAATTTCGTAAACTCACTGAAACGCGAAGGCGTCACGAGCATTTTGTTGCGCGAAAACGACAGCCTTCTTGGACAGGTAAGCTCGGTTACCAGCAAAATCCCATTCATTGTTGATACCTACATGCTACTCCGCTATGTAGAAATAGACAGTTCGATCGCAAAGGCTTTGATAATTCTCAAGATGAGGGGCAGTAATCATCAGAAGGACATTCGCTGCTTCCGTGTAGGCTCGCAGGGAATCGAAGTTGAAGCGAAGTTCAGTGGACGAGAGGGTATCATGAGCGGTATTACCCATTCGACTCCGCAAGATGCCTTTGTTAATGTTTTCGGCAAGAAAAAATAAACCCACTCTCAGGTGAGTATGAACTCCACCTTACTACTTGTTTCGGGATATTTTCTCAGCTTAGCGGGCCTGAACGCCATCTGCTATCTTATTTCAGCTTTCTGGCAAAAAAAGTTCAGTGAACCCGCACCAAAGGCCGGATTTATGATCGGGCTGCTGGCAAGTGCCATTCTAGCTGCCTTTGTTTTTCTACCGTCAGGGACATTCTCGGGCCAGCGCCTTTTTCAAATCACTTTAATTCTCATCGGCGGTATCGTTACTGCAACGAATGTAATAAGCCTGTATTCTACCATGAAGAAAATCAGGAAGTGATGAGAATATGAGCGGCATTCGCGAGTTCTTGTTCATCTACGACATTGCAGCGGTCATGCTGATGCTTCTCATATCTTATTTAAGCCGAAGATTGGGAGAGGCCCTCAAGATACCGCGGTATTACCGTATCTTGTATTTAACGGCATTTGCCATATTCGTGGCGTTCACCATTGAAACCATCTTTGCTACTGGGCCGTGGGGAATAGAGGTTCCCTTAACGATTCGATGCAGTGCAGGTGTCGTTGCATTCTTGGCAACCCTGCGCTATTGGGGATGGTTGCTTTCGGAATTTCTTAAACCGTAGGATAACAGCTTCCGGGGGCTTTCCGATGATATTCAACAGATTTGTCGTTCTTTTGGAAGTCACTCGCTTGACCTTGGACCTCATTGCTGGATGGTCCGAAGGCAATTCTCTATTCGAAGGATGCTGCCATGAAGCGTAAGATTCTCGTAGTCGAAGACGATCGGGACATCGCGGATCTCGTAAAATTAGTGCTCGAGACTAAAGAATATGAGGTCATGACCGTGTTGCAGCCCCAGCAGGCCTACGAGGCGGTAAAATCGTTCAAACCCGAGGCCGTTCTGCTCGACCTTCTCATGCCCCAGATGGATGGGTGGGAGGTTTTCAAGCAGATTCGGAAAGACCCCGAATTTGCCGAAATGCCCATCGCTATCCTCACGGCCAAATCAGCCGGGTTCGACGAAATGGTCGGATTGCACGTAATGAAAGCGGATGCATATATCACCAAGCCATTCGGCAAACAGGAATTACTCGATAAGACAGATGAGCTATTCAATAAAAGAAAACAATAATCGAGTTCTTGTCCTCGACGACGAAGAAGACGTACTCGACTTCCTGACGATTTTCCTGGGGTCACTGGGCTGGGAAGTCACCACCTGCAGTTCTCCAACTCAGGCGGTGGAAGAAATTGGAAAACGGCCCTACTTTCTTGCCCTGACTGACATAGCCATGCCGGAGATGGATGGCTACGAATTCTGCAGCGTCCTGCGCGAAAAGAAGGCAACGTGTGAGATCGCGCTCATGACCGGTTTCGGCTACAACCCCAAACACACCCTGGTCAAGATACGCAAATCAATGCAACCCCTCTTTTTCTTCAAGCCTTTCAACCGTGTCAAACTCGCCGAAGGCGTGCAGCTGGCCTGGAACAAATACCACAAATACATCTACGAATGCGCCCAACAGACATTATCCTCCTGACACCAGGCGCATCTCATGCAAACTCGTGACATCGTTATCAGAGGCGCCCGAGAGCACAATCTCCGCAATATCGATGTAACCATCCCTCGCGACAGCTTCTGCGTAGTCACCGGGCTTTCCGGCTCCGGCAAGTCTTCGCTTGCAATAGACACGCTGTACTCCGAAGGACAGCGGCGATATGTGGAATCACTGTCGGCCTATGCACGACAGTTTCTCGGTCTGATGGAGAAACCCGATGTCGACGAAATAGAAGGGCTGTCTCCTGCAATTTGCATAGAGCAGAAAACTGTCGGGCATAACCCCCGCTCGACAGTCGGTACAATAACCGAAATCTACGACTACCTCCGTTTGCTTTACGCACGGGCTGGAGACCCGACGTGTTATCAATGCGGACGGCCTATACAGCGGCAGTCAATTCAGGAGATTACCGACCGAATCCTCACCCTTCCTGAAAAAACCAAAATTCAGGTGCTCGCACCTGCTGTGGTTGGGCGAAAAGGCGAATACCGCGATCTATTCCAGCGTCTCATCAAAGATGGATTTGTGCGGGTGCGAGTCGATGGAGATATCTACTCCCTCGAGGAAGACATCGTTCTGGACAAAAACAGGAAACACAACATCGAAGTCGTTATCGACAGACTGATAGTCTCTCCCACAATCAAGAATCGATTGACCGAGTCATTGGAAACCGCTCTTAGCGTAAGCACCAACGGGACCGTGGTCATCGACTGCATCGGTGGGGAAGAGCTTCTTTTTTCCGAACGTCTCTCTTGCGCGGTTTGCGGTATCGGCATCGATGAGATATCGCCGAGGATTTTCTCGTTCAATAACCCCTTTGGCGCCTGCAACCAGTGTAACGGACTCGGAACACTTCTTGAAATTGACCCCGAACTCATGGTACCGGACCCGGAGAAGTCTCTTCAGGATGGTGCCGTTGTTCCCTGGAATGGTTCAGCAACCATGGGCAGCTGGAATCAGCAGATCATGAAATCCGTCTGCAGTCATTTCAAAATCCCAATGAACAAG
>JBEPYC010000500.1:0-3094 GCA_041641555.1 Chitinivibrionales bacterium
ATTTCGAGCATGCGCTTGGTGCCGACACGGCAGGGCACGCATTTTCCGCAGGATTCTTCCTGAACGAATTCCAGAAAAAAACGGGCGACATCGACCATACAGGTGTCTTCATCCATGACGATCATGCCGCCTGAACCCATAATGGCGCCAAGTTCCTGCAGTGACTCGTAGTCCAGAGGCACATTGAGGTAGTGCCGTGGAACGCAGCCGCCCGAAGGACCGCCGATCTGGGCAGCCTTGAACTTCTTGCCTTTCGGGATTCCCCCGCCAATGTCGTAAATCAATTCGCCGAGAGGTGTCCCGACAGGTACTTCGACAAGGCCCGAATTCACGATCGTTCCGGCAAGAGCGAAAACCTTGGTTCCTTTGCTCTTTTCTGTTCCAAACGATGCAAACCAGTCACCGCCCTTTTCTATGATGGGAGCGACATTGGCGTAGGTCTCGACATTGTTGAGGACCGTGGGTTTGTCCCAGAGGCCGCTCTGTGCCGGGAATGGCGGGCGAGGACGGGGCTCACCACGTTTACCCTCGATTGAGTGTATCAACGCCGTTTCTTCTCCGCAGACAAAGGCTCCGGAACCCATGCGGATTTCGAGATTGAACGAAAATCCCGCTCCCATGATGTCTTCACCAAGAAGACCGTATTTCGTGGCATCGTCGATTGCTTTTTGCAGACGTTCGACAGCAAGGGGGTACTCTGCTCTGACGTAAACATATCCCTGTGATGCCCCGATCGCGAATGCGCCGATTGCCATTCCTTCGATCAGGCTGTGCGGATCGCCTTCCAGCACACTTCGGTCCATGAATGCACCCGGATCGCCTTCATCGGCATTGCACAGAATGTACTTGACGTCTCCTGAAGCCTTCTGCGCGAAACCCCATTTGAGGGCAGTCGGGAACCCGGCGCCTCCGCGGCCTCGTAACCCGGACTTTTTCATTTCTTCTATCACTGTCTCGGGCTTCATCGAAGAGACCGCTTTGCCCAGGGCCTGGTATCCTCCCATCCCGATGTACTCGTCGATACTGGTGGGGTTGATCTCCCCGCAATTACGCAATACGATTTTTGTCTGACGATGGAAAAAATCGATGTCCGTTTTGAGTGGTACCGGCTTTTCGGATTCATCCTCCTGCCAGGTCAGACGACCGACAACTTCACCTTTGACAAGGTGTCGGGAAACGATCTCTCCGCAATCCAGAGAACCGACTTTGCGGTAGAATGTCTTGTCCTTTTCGATAACAAGAACAGGACCGCCTGAACAAGGCCCCAAACAGCCGGTCTCGACAATCGTGTATTTATCGGAAAGCTCGTTGGCGTTGAGCGCGTTCTCGAGAGATTCCTTGATTCGCAATGCACCCGATGCAATACATCCTCCGCCGGTGCACAGAAGGATCTTTTCGCGTTTGTCCGAAGACCCGTTTTGCTGCCGTGCCTGCAGATCAGCGGGAGTTTTAATGATACCGGTCGTCATTATTTAACCCCCTTCTCTTTGCGGTCCTGGCCTCGGTAGACATCGAGGATTTCGTTGACTTTCGAAGGCTTCACTCGCTGGTGAACGTCGTCGTTGACCATTATGACTGGAGCCAGTCCGCATGCTCCGAAGCATCGACCGACGTCCAGGGAAAACCGGCGATCTTCGGTTGTCTCCCCGACATCGATTCCCAGATGATCCCTGAGAGCGCGGAGTACCTCTTTTCCGCCGCGCACATAGCAGGCGGTACCCAGACACACCCGGACGACATACTCACCGCGGGGAGTGGTCGAGAAGAAAGAATAGAAACTGACCACCCCGGCAACTTCGCTGTAAGGCTTGTCGAGTTTCTCGGCTACGCGCTTCATCACTCGCTCGGGCAGGTAGCCAAACATCTTCTGGGCAATCTGTAGTACCGGAATCAGGGCTCCGGGCTCGGAGGCATGGTCGTCGAGAATGCTGTCGAATTGAGCAAACAGCTCTTCTTCATTGACGCCATTACCGCATGCACAACATGCAGAATCTGACATACAGCGCTCCTTCATGGAACAAAGGTGAAATAGGGGCAGAGAATGTATCTACGGGTAATACAATGCAGAGAATCGGTGCCCAGAAAAAGTCCGTCGAAGGTGCAGGTAGGCGCGAAGAGGACCCGATGAGAAGCGTTTTGTGCTCGTTTATTATTGCGCGACCGGAACATTATTGGGGAACATTAATGCATTAAGGTGACATAAACTGATCGCTGACTACCCCTAATATGTGTATTAAGGGAACAAAAAAACAAGGTCTTCTTGTAGGAGAAAGAAACTTTGCAGAAAATAATGTGAAGAAGTAACGCAATACCATTTAGTTTATGTGAAAACTTTGCGTTAAAAGGTGCCTTGCGGAGCCCAAGGCACTTTCTTGCTCTTCAGATCAGATAGAACGAGAACTGGCGCCGATTGGCGCGGCGGGGGATTCAGTCGCGGGGTTTTGCCGTATTGGCATTAACGAAATAGATGATGCTTTCCAGTTCCATCTCGAGATTGATGTTGTTGATATAGCATGGTTTATCGGTGCGTAGCTGGGTCGGCGCGAAATTGAGCACCCCCTTGATGCCTGCCTGAACCAGTTGGTCGAATACTTCCTGGGCCACGAGGTCTGGTACGGCGATAACGGCTATCTCAATCTCGTTGATGCCGATAAATGTCTGCATCTCCGACATGGGAAGGACCGGGATTTTGAGATTGGGGTTCTGCTTCGATGGGTCGACATCGAAACAGGCGATGAACTTAATGCCATCGAGTTCGAACCCCTTGTAATTGAGGAGGGCTTTCCCGAGGTTTCCTGCACCGACGATTATCACTTGCTGCACAGCGCTTTTACCCAGCGTGCAACTGAGCTTCTCCAGAAGGCTGTCAATATTGTAGCCTCCCCGCTTGTTGCCGGTAATGCCAAACATCGAAAAGTCCTTGCGAACCAGCGAAGAGGTGCATCCAACGGTTTCAGCGAGGTACTCGGAGAAGATCTTCTCGAAACCAAGGCTTTTGAATCTCTGGAGGGCGTGTTTGTACTTTGATAAACGCGAGATGACCTTACGGTTCTTCATAGTTCCAACCTTTCTTCGACAGACACGCAAAACCATG
>JBEPYC010000501.1:0-3080 GCA_041641555.1 Chitinivibrionales bacterium
ATTGGAGGAATGCGCTGTGTGTTATCCGAGAAGTTGGAGTACTCCCTGCGGAACCATGTTAGCCTGCGACAACATTGCGGTACCCGACTGAGTAAGAATCTGATTCCTCGTAAACTGTGTGGTTTCTTTGGCAAAGTCGACATCGCGGATCAGCGATTCAGCTGCCTGCTGATTGGTATTGGAAATCAACAGATTGTTGATCGCATGCTCAAGTCTATTAACGTACGCTCCCATATTGGACCGCATGCTATTGACACTGTCGATTGCGGTGTCGAGAGCGGAAACTGCATTGACCGATGAATTTTGGGCAGTCAGGGCAAGCGAGTCGATACTCAATCCGTTTGAGGTCAGCGTTGCAATCGAAACGGTAATACTATCGGTACCGACCGTGTTGTTGGCATCGACCCAGAGCACCGATCCGCCTCCCGAACCTCCGGAAAACCCGAACCGATCCGAGGCGCTCGAAAGAAGATCCATACCATTGTAGTTGGTTACCCGTGCGATACGATCTATTTCGTCGTCAAGGTGCTGAAACTCGGCATCCGCGTAGGCACGCTCTGTACTGGTAAGCGTGTCGTTGGCAGTCTGAATTGCCAGCTCGCGCATCCTCTGGAGGATCGCCGAGACTTCGTTTGCCGCTCCCTCTGCGATCGTGATTGCCGCAATACCGTCTTGGGCGTTTCTGATCGCCTGACCTGTTCCACGAACCTGTGTGCGAAGGTTTTCCGATACGCCGAGACCAGCGGCGTCATCCGCTGCGCGATTGATTCTCAGACCGGTAGACAAACGTTCGAGGGATTTGGACATGTCACGATTCACCTTGAAAAGTGAACCCTGAGTGATCATCGAAGAGATATTGTGATTGATACGCATGAAAAACCTCCGTGTTTTTCGTTTTGTTTTGTTTGGCTTCCTTGCCAGTGCCGGTGGCACGATTGATTCTTGTTCTTACCTCTACGAAATCGGTTCTTACTTTCCAGTCAGCCCCCTTTCAAAAACCGGTCTGGTGAATTGATATTCTCTTTTTTTATTACCGTCTTCATTGTTGCCTCTACAACAGTTCATCGGAACCTGCGAAAAAATCCTTTAGCACTTTTTTTCAATAGGTGAGTTTCTTCGGAGCCATTAAAAAATGCCCCGCCCGAAAGCGGAGCATCTATGTGCACGCATCAAACCGAAAACCGTCTATTCCCTCATCGACCCGGCGAGAGCCCATCGCACCAGGCTGGCAAGTTCACCTCGCTCATAAGGCTTGCGTATAAACCCGGCCACATGCTTTGAGCGCACCATCTGAGTGTCGCCTGAGTTCATGTGCCCGGTAGCACCGATCATTTTGACATCCGGATTGATGTCTTTGAGTTTTGTCATCAGATCGGCACCTTTCATATCGGGCATGATCATGTCGACAATCACCAGGTCATACCTCTTGAAGTCATTATAGTACTGGTTGATAGCTTCGATTGCGCTGGAGCAGGTCTCTACTTCATAGCCGATCTCCCGGAGAATCATGGCGGTGGCACTCAGAACGTATTCTTCATCATCCACAAGAAGAATTCTTTCGCATCCCCGGTACTCCCCACCGCTTTCATCTCTCGGGGGTTCATCCTGTTTTTCTATCGCAGGAAAATACAGACGAAAACGCGTACCCTGCGCCGGTGCACTCTCCACCACGATATGTCCGTCGTGCGCTTTCACCGTACCATATACGCTTGCCAGCCCGAGGCCCGTTCCTTTTCCGGAAGGTTTGGTGGTAAAAAACGGTTCGAATATCTGCTCTGCCGTCGCCGCATCCATCCCCACTCCGGTATCGATGACTTCAATGATAAGGTAGGTCTTTCCGGGGCGGCAATACGGATGAGAATCGCAGAAGTCCGGTCGCGCGGTTAGCGAGCTGGTCTCAAACGCTATCCGGCCCCCGATCGGCATTGCATCCCGAGCATTCATCCCCAGATTAAGAAGCGCATTTTCCAGCTGGGACCGATCCCCGTTGACAATTGCATTCCGGGCATTCAATCCATGGGTTACTCTGATTCGCTTATCGATGCTATACTCGAGCAGGTGAATAACATCGGTGATTGTCTGATGCATATCCACCGGTTCGGTGATTTTTTTGCTCTGGCGCGAAAATGTGAGTAGCTTTCGTATAAGCTCCCCGGCTCGTCCGGACGCGTCCAGGATGGTACCCGCATATCCCGATAATTCAGGATCTCGGTCGGCCAGCTTTCGCTTGAGAACTCCGGCGTAACCTACAATCGCCGTCAGCATGTTGTTGAAATCGTGGGAGATTCCTCCAGCCATTCTGCCCAGTGATTCGAGTCGACGGTTGTGATCGAGCTGCCGCTGCACCTCTTCCTGCCGCCGTTCTCCTTCTTTTCTATGAGTGATATCGCGGCTGATTCCTACCAGCCCCGTCACCTTTCCGTCGTCGTTCCGAAGAGGCACTTTGGTGGTCGAAAACCAGTGTTCCCGACCGCAATGGTCGACTACCTTTTCTTCCCGGTCGATAATCGGGGTGCCGTATCGGAATACAAGTGCTTCATCTGAGCGATACCGGGCAGCCGATTCATGCGGGAAGAAGTCATAATCGGTTTTTCCCAGGCAGCCCTTCTGATCGGCAACTCCAAGGAGACGAAGATGCACTCGATTGTTGAGGACAAATCCTCCACTGGTATCCTTCACATAGATGCAATCGGGTGTATGGTTAATCAAAACCGAGAGCAGCTCTGATGCTCCGCAGGGCTTCCTCCCGGATCCCTGCAGACCTTTCTGCAGAATGCCCAGATCTGCGGTTATGCCGTTCCATTCGGCAGTCTCTTCCGGTTTCCCGTTCTTTTCACTCACCCGATTCCCTCTCCTGTCAGTCATAGTCACCCCCTCGACTTGTACCGTCCCCTGCTCCGGCACGCGCCGCAATTAAGCGCTTAACTACCATGGTCTGTGGATCCCTTTCGCCCTTGCAACTTTCGATGCAGCAAAATTCCAAGCCTGGCTATGAGTTAATATAGCAACCAAAGGCATATTATGCAGGAAAAGATTCGTTTCTCTACCAGTAGCCTTTTGAGCAGAATCTCAACGGCGCT
>JBEPYC010000502.1:0-3079 GCA_041641555.1 Chitinivibrionales bacterium
CCGCAATCCCGGTAAACCAACCCTTTCTCTTCCAGCCTGTCGACAAGCCCGGTCACATTGGCCTTGCTAACGACAAGGTTTGTACCGATCTCGGATTGCGGCAGTCCTCGTGGATAGGATCGGTGCAGAAGAAGCAGCACATTCAGCTGCGAGGAGTAGAGGTCCGAATCCCGAAGACTCCGTTGAATCCAGGGGCTCAGAAGGTTATTGGTGCGGGACAGATTGAGCACCAGGAGGGCTTCGAGATTGCCGCTGCCCATATACGGATCACCGGTATCAGAGGTTTCGGTATTGAATCGAGCCATCGCGTTCCTCGAGCAATTTAGTTCACATGCTAACTATCAGCATTTAAACTAATATCACCTACCCGCAAGGGCAAGTCCCTTCAAGCTTCGGAATGCAATGTCGCATGCTATATTAGTATGAAGGGGGGGGGACCGATAGTTTCCACACGTAGCTTCAGGGGTGCGTACTATGCCACGACTTCCTTTTTCGTTATCCGCGCTTTGCATGACCATTTTCTTTTCTGCCCTTCACAGTTCCGCTGCACCCAAAAAAGTGTTTATTTTCGCCGGCCAGTCGAACATGTATGCCAGTGGCGCATATATCTACGAGATTCCGGAAAGTCTCCGTACTCATGCTGAGAATATCGAGTATCATGCCTGGAACGTAAAACCTGGCTACGATACACTGGTCGACAAAGAAGCCGACATCCGGTTTGGCCCCGATCTTACTGCAGGCCATGCGCTGTCGGCCTACCTGCCCGACGACTCCCTTGTGTTTATTAAGTACATGGTCGGTGCCTCATCGCAGTACCAGTGGCACCCCGAGTGGGATTCGGCAACAGCCAGGGATCTCCAGTTGATGCAGGATGGATGCTATCGTCACTTTATGTCGATGGTCGATTCGATTCTTGCCGAAATAGACGATTATACGATCGAGGCGATGTTCTGGAGCCAGGGGGAAAAGGACACGCGGACTCCCAAGCGTGCACGAAGGTACCTCGGGTGGTTTCTGGAGTTTGTCTCAACCGTTCGTCAGGAATTGAACAAACCCGACTTGCCGTTTATTTACGGTCGCGTCAATCCTATACGTGGAAACGGTTACTGGCACGTAGACACAGTGCGACGACAGCAGGAGATGGCTGCGGAACAACTTGATCACGCCATTCTGCTCGATATCGACCATCTCAAGCTCAAAGGGGACGGCGTCCATATCGATACCGAAGGCACGCTTGAATATGGGAAGATGTTTGCGGAGGCATACATCAATAACTACGGGACTTCGCCAGTTCGAATCCCTCGTCCGCTGACCTCCCCGCGGCCCCAGCAAACCACCTCCCCAGGTCTGTTCCGCGTGGATGGAAGGCAAGTAAAGAAGGCGGGGCTTGGAGCTTCCGGGCTTGCCCGCGGGGTACTCATCAGGAGAACAAAGACAGGTGCCTCGATCGGGTATTGGGGTCGGAACTCTACAAGTGACTGATACATATACAGTTAGCTCGCATTTGCACCGTGATTTTGGGCCTATGGGCCGAATTTTTGCCTGATTATTCGGTCCATGCGCGTTCAGATTTTTCACGCGGAAGGAATTTGATCGGCAGGGGGCTGTCGGAGACCTCGCTATTGAGGACATGGAGCTCGACTACTTCGGCCCGAGGTACTACGATGCGGAAGTAGGTGTGTTTATTTCTACTGATCCATCGGATGTCTATTGGAAGTATGCTGACTGAGACGGCATTGGTGATTTCTGTTTGATGCAACTTAACACAGACCATGTGCTTTTAAATGGGCCCAGCCTTAGGCAGAATCAACCTTATGAATTCGGTACCATGGACCGAATTCTTGGCTTATTATCGTCCCATGTAAAATAATCCCGGAAGACGAACTATGAGGAAGGCATACAGCCTGCTATAGACCGATTTTTTCGGCCAAAACTCGGTCCATAGGGGGTTGAGGGCTTTTCAAGCCTCTTGTCATTTTAAAATCCACCACTTACAGTGGGCCGACCTCGAAAAAGCATCTGCAGTTCGTGCCAATGGCAGTGTCGCCTGCAAGAGTCGGCGCTGTCTTGCCACGCGTTCCTCACCGGCGAATTGTCCATCCGTTTATTCTTGCTTATTCCGCGGCCAGTATACAACCTGCCGCACCGCGACTCGGACCCGTGCTGGCCTGCGGTTTTCATGGGCCCCTTTGGCAAGCGGCTCATCCTTTCAGAGCCTGACGCAGAAGCAAAGACTATGGATAGTTCAGAGATATGGGCCGAGGGCGGTCATGCTAGAGGAAAAAGGCGTCGAAGCATAAGCTCCGACGCCTCAAGTCCTTGAAGATACTGGTTCGGTTAGAAGGAGTAACCGATACCGAAGTTGATGTCGAAGGCTAAGCCGGTGCCAGATACCGAGTTTTCGAGATTAGAATTGACACTGGTATTGAAGCTCATGCCCGAAAACTGATATCCAAGACCGACATCAATAAACATCGATATTTTGTCCCACTTCCCTTTGGTACCAACGTACCCCAGAAGTCCTCCGCCGAAACCGGATGCACTAGCCTCATCGCCGCCCGAGCTTACATCGGCATTCGCATAGCCGAGTGTGAGAAGCGATTGCAGGTATACACCCGAGGATGGTTTTGCGAGATAATATCGCGGACCGGTGTTCACCTCTATCCCAAAGAATGCAAGCTCAGAGACGCCGTCGGTCAAGTTCCAAACCGTCATACCCGGATTGAAGACCCAGGACTTCTGTTCCGCATAGTTATTCTCATATGTCACGGTCACCATCCATGGCAAGATTTCTACGGCAGAACCAACAATCAATGTAACGGGATGGACAGAATAGGTAGAATGCTTGAGGAATGTCCCTTGTTGCTGCGGCTGCGCGGCGGCTTTCGTGCCGAGTAGAGCGATAACCATCAGACCGAACGCAAACTTTTTCATAATACCCTGCTTTGAAAAGGCGAGAGATTTATAAGTCAAACCAATATACGTTGGTGCGCCATGAAAGTAAAGATTTATGGTTCGTACACTTCTTCGGTTAGCGGCGTTAGTGTTGCTTGCCACAATGAGTGAGGTTATTTCGTAC
>JBEPYC010000503.1:0-3051 GCA_041641555.1 Chitinivibrionales bacterium
TATGTTCCACGCTCGCAGTGACCAATCTCATGGCCAACACACTTTTCATGTGTTTTGGGCTGATTTTTACATTGACCCTGTCTAACCTTACCATCTCGGCGCTTCGCAATCTCATTCCCACCCGTATTCGTATGATCGTGCAGGTGCTGGTGATCGCAAGTTACGTAATGATGGTAGATATCATGATAAAGGCTGCAAGCCCGGAGATTCACGAATTCATTGGCCCCTATGTTGGGCTGATCATCACTAACTGCATCATCATGGGACGGGCCGAAGCGTTTGCGAGTCAGAACAAACCCTTTTCGGCTGCAATCGATGGCCTTGCTATGGGAGTCGGCTATTCGATCGTGCTGGTAGCCATCGCACTTGTTCGTGAACCGCTGGGTTTTGGGACGCTTATGGGTCGGGCACTTCCGGCAACCGATATCTGGTGGCATCAGTGGACTATTATGGTAATGGCACCCGGAGCCTTCTTCATGCTGGCAATTTACACATGGATTGCGCGGGCGCTCACCGCCAAACCCGAGGCAAAGAAAGGGTAAACAATGGAACAATCGATGCTCTCGGCGTTCGGCTCGTTGGCGCTTATATTCGTAGCAGCCACGTTCACCGAAAACATTCTTCTTGCCCGCTTTCTCGGGATGTGCTCCTGCCTCGGAGTCTCCAAGAAAGTGGATACATCCATTGGTCTTGGGGCGGCGGTGATCTTCGTTACCGCTTCAACCTCGGCAATCAATTACCTGATCTATGAATTCATGCTTCGGCCGCTGGATATCGTTTACCTTCGGCTCATTGTCTTTATCACGGTCATTGCCGCATTTGTACAACTCGTCGAAATGGTCATAGAGCGTTTTTCACCGACACTGTACTATGCGCTGGGAATATTTCTTCCGCTTATCACTGTTAATTGTGCTATTTTGGGAATATCCCTTTTCATGCTCAACAAGCCCTTTAACTTCTTAGAGACCTTCGCTTACGGTGCGGGCGGTGGATTCGGGTGGTTTATCGCTATCGGTCTCATTGGCGGAATCCGCGAGAAAATCAACGAAAGCAAACTTCCTAAGGGTCTTGAAGGGCCGGGAATAACACTTATAATAATTGGAATAATGTCTCTGGCGTTTGTCGGCTTTTCGGCAATGATAAAGATGTAACTATGATGGAAACTTTCTGGGCACAAGTCGGGTTAGCAACTCTTTTTCTGGTGATATCGGGGGCCGTTCTGGCCACACTCCTCGTACTGGCAGAGAAACGTATTCTCAACTACGGGGCTTGTACGATCGACATTAATCAGGGAGAAAAGACGCTCAACGTCCCCGGTGGCGGCTCGCTCCTGGGCACACTCGGGGAGCAGGAAATTTTCATACCATCGGCTTGCGGAGGGCGCGGAAGCTGCGCGTACTGCAAGGTTCAGGTTCACGATGGTGCCGGTCCGGTTGGACCGATCGAAGAGCCCTATCTCACACCTGAAGAGCGCAAAAAAGACGTTCGTCTGTCCTGCCAGGTCAAAGTTCGCAATGATCTCAAAATAGAAATCCCCAAAGAGTACTTTTCGGTAAAAAAATTCTCGGCAAAACTATTGCACAAGAAACCGCTCACTCACGATATCGTCGAACTCCGTCTGGAGCTTCTGGAGCCAAATCAGATCGCATTTACCGCGGGTCAGTACGTGCAGCTCGAATCAGAAGACTACAAAGGAAAAGAGTCGGTCATGCGTGCCTATTCAATTTCCTCTCCTCCTTCTGATACAAACCATGTCGAGCTCATAGTACGCCGCGTTCCCAACGGCATTTGCACGACCTGGGTGTTCGATCATGTAAAAGAAAAGCAGAAGATATCGCTCAGCGGCCCCTACGGGGAATTTCAATTGAGTGATACCGATGCGCCGATTATCTGCATTGCCGGCGGAAGCGGCATGGCGCCCATTTGGAGTATCGTTCGCGACATGAAAGAAAAGGGTATTTCCAGGGAAACCACCTATTTCTTCGGCGCACTCACTCAGCGCGACCTTTTCTTTGTTGATGAACTCAAGGCGCTCGAGGCAGAGCTGCCCTGGTTCCACTTTGTTCCCGCTCTTTCCAATGAACCCGATGACTCCGGGTGGGATGGTGAGCAAGGTCTGATCACCGATGTTGTCGCCAGACACTTTCCCGACACATCCAAACACGAAGCATACCTCTGTGGTTCGCCGGGTATGATCAATGCCTGCCTGAAAGTTCTGAGCCAGGGCGGCATGCCTGACGAGAATATTTTTTACGACAAATTCGCGTAGGAGCATTGCGCCATGAAAGAGTCTCCGCAAGACCAGTCTCTGCATGCCCGCCTGGAAGCGTCCAAGTTTTCCGCTGGCGGGTTTCTTGGTGAAGATCATCGGACAGTCGACGAGATCATTGTGGACGACGAGCGGACCCTCGATGAGCTGGGGGTAACTCAGGAGCAGATTGCCGATGCCTTACAGGAAGCATTGGGAAAGGCCAAGGCTGCCTACGGAAATGAAGTTGAAATCCGCCCTGGTGTGACTGCCCTTTTCTACGAGTCCATGGGTCGAATCCCCTCCCCCTTCAGGGGTGAAGGCGTTTTCGAGAAGGGCGAAGCGGAGATCAAGAACTCTTCCGGACAATCGTTGCGAGTCTCTCCCCTGTCTATCCACCTCATTCGGCTGCACGGTTTCTTCCAGGGAAAAGGTTCAGCCTACCGGGTGGAACCACGGGATGCGGTTGCGATGATGATCGGGTGAGTTTTTCACCCAAAGACTGGGATCCGAGGCTAGCCAGCCAGGTCCAATCTTCAGGACTGACGCCCAATTTCATCATAATCTTTCCCTGTAACACACTGTTCTACTCGCTGCCTTGCTGCTTTTCGATATACCTGCATTGTGACAACCCTGCCAATCGATCTTAGCTCCTCCAGAGCTGCTTCGCCATTCCCGTTGGACGCGTACTGGTCAGGCGTTTTCTTGACCTCATAGTCCGCCTCGAGTATATTTTGTCTTCGTAAATTCAAACTTCCTTAGCCGAACCGGGAGTGTGCTATGCCTCGTGTGATGACGATTTA
>JBEPYC010000504.1:0-3050 GCA_041641555.1 Chitinivibrionales bacterium
GTCCCTTTTACCCCTTCGATTTCCCGGACATGCGACCCCAGGTCATCGAACAATCTCTCATGGGTACCCTCGTTGTAGAAATACCGGGACTCTTCGGACATGACAGGGAGAAATGAATAGGGGTCAGCCGTTTGGGTAATATCGCCCGCATGCCAGGTGACTTCGAGGTCATACGGAAACACTTTCTTTCGCCGTGGCACATAGCCCTCGAAAACGCCTTCACCGTTCACCTGCTCCAGCGTACAGAGAGCCTTCCCGGACGTCCCTCGCGACAGGACTCTGACCGATTCGGCTCCCGGCATGAAAACCCTGACGCTCACCCCCTTCTTGTCTTCGTGCATCCCAAGCACCGAAAACGGATCCCGCAGCTCATTGTGTAGAATACGGTGTATCTGATCTTTGCTCAAAACGCCCATGATGGTTCTCCCTGCCTTTTCAATTACCGGCGCACATGCAAACCGGCAGGCCGAAAAAGGTGAAGAAAGAATATACCATACCGGAGAAAAAGATGAAAGCTGTCGGGGAATACCGACTGCCCACCAGAGAATTCAACCGGTTTCAAGCGAACCCATAGCACCCAGCTTCGCTGCAGTAGTGGGCGCGGTTATATTTTTGCCTTTGGGGCCGTGGAACAAACCTTCAGCACCCCGTACCCTGAATCAGAAAGCCACCGACACACACGAGATCTACCATGAATGACAGCACCTATGATCACGAACCGAAGATAAGTACCTGGAAAGAACGGGTCACCCGATCGGGCTGCACAATCAGATCCATGGAACCGCTTGAAACCGTTCACAAAAAAAATGGCGAGCTTCTGTTTGGCATGTTCAAGACCGATATAATCGATCCCCACGGAAAACCCCTCCCGCCGATAGTGCTTATCCGCGGCGATGCCTGCGTTGTTGTACCGCTGATTACCAACCAAAAGACAGGAGAACAACGCTACGTCATGGTTCTTCAACGGCGGATCGGGACAGGCAATCTGGCTCTTGAATTCCCCGCCGGCATGCTCGACCGCCATGTCGGGGATCCGCGCGATGTCGCCGCCCGTGAACTTCACGAAGAGACAGGGCTGCAGGTTTCACCCAAAGACTTCTTCCCCCTTGCCAAGAAGCCGCTTTTTACCTCTGCGGGACTTCAGGATGAAGGAATTCACTATTTTGGGTGCCTCCTGACACTCCCCGATCCCGAATATCGGCGGCTCGAAGGACGGGCGACTGGTAATCCCGAGGAAGAAGAGCATATCAACGTGACGCTCAAAACCTACGAAGAAGGAGTGCGGGAAACCGACTCCGCTCAGGTACGACTCGCATTCGTACTATTTGATTCCTGCCGAAAAAAACAGGTTTAAGAGCAAGCCCCGCAATTTCGTCGAAATCCAGCCGTTAACTCAGCAGAGAGTACCTCTTTCGCACAAGTACGGGCGGGAGAGGAGGGCAATGCAGGTTTACGAGTGAGGGACACCGACTCGGTATACCGTGAGTTCCGGGGAGGTGTGCTCGAGGGGAAATCCGAGGTGATCTTCGAGAAACGCCCGGTGAAGGTCATCGTGGGTGATAATGCATCGTACGTTCAAACCCGTTAGTATGTCCCGCGCCATTTCCGGGGTGACCGATTCTCCGGGAACCTGGTTGTTGCTGAGAAGCGTTGAGAGTACCGGGGTGCTCCGAAGATACTCCAGACGCTGCCGTAATACCAAGACATAACCGCACCATGACATCGAACCGCACCGGAACCCCGGTAATCCGAAACGGGGTGAAAATCTTGTACAGAAGCAAATGGGCAACCGTACGGCCGTCTGATTGCCCATGATCCTGAGATAGGGTCCCATGGAAAGAATGGCAAATCCCGCTGTCAGAAGCAGCGCAAAGGCTGCATAGTACCAACTGCACATCGTAAGGGGAAGGAACATCCCGCGAGGAGACCGTTGAAAAGCCCTCCCTTGTCGATTGAACGGAGGAGAAACAGACCGTAAACCGTTTGCCTCGGGTTATTTATCCGCCTTGAGTCGAATTCTGTCGCCGGAGGCATTCTGCAACAATCTCCCGTAAGGTGCTCAATTGCGGTTCATCCCGGATAACTTCATGGAGGCGCTGGAGTGCGGGGCCGATATATCTACGGAAGCGCTGCTTGCCTTTGTGGATCGAAAGATTGCCATATGCCCCCAGCGCCTGCATCAGGCGCTGAGCCGAAATCATAGTGAACCGGCCCGGATCAAACGCGTACCCACAATTTTTCCGGTAATAGGCCAGAAGACGCTCACGGAGAGAATGATCCAGCTCCTCGACGTAGGGATCGAACAGAAGCGAAGCGAGATCGTACTCCGGAGGACCGAGCCGTGCTCCCTGATAGTCTACAAACACTGCCCCGCCCTTGTGTAGGAGAATGTTTTCCGACTGAAAATCGCGATGGATGCAAACCTGCGGTTGTCCCGATGAATACTCTGCAATTCGCTTACGTGTCCGCTCCCAGTCACGGGTCAGAAGCCGTTCGCAGCCGAAATACTCGGTAACGCAGTGAGTGGCAAAATACTCGCTTTCCCAGAGAAACATCTCCTGATCCATTGCTCGTCCACTAATTGTGGGGCTGCGCCCGGAGGGCATCCGCTGCCATTCCACAAGCGCATCCAGAGTCTTGGAATACAGATCAAAGAGCGACTGTCCCTCGGAAACCAGCTTATGAAGTGTATCCCTGCCCAGATCCTCTTCGAGGATTAATCCATGCATCCGGTCGGATGCGAATATCCGGGGCAGAAAAGCCGAAGCCTCAGGAAGTTCTTCCTGGATCGACAGAAATCGGCGCCAGTCAGGGTCGGAGCTGTCCCAGACAATCAGGATATAGCAGTGCGATTCGTCGTCGGTCCTGCAAAGCCTGACAAAACGACGATCCGAACCCGCGGCACCCGCGCTTTCGGCCTTCCACTGGCTTTCTTTGTAGGTATCGATCGGCATCCCAAGCCTTCTGGTGCTGTATTGGCCACAGGTTCTAGTCTGCATCAGCGAGTCATTCGCAGCGAAGACGAGAAGATCTTCTTCCGCTTCATCGAG
>JBEPYC010000505.1:0-3050 GCA_041641555.1 Chitinivibrionales bacterium
TTTCTTGTAACAGCGCAGGTCGTAACGTGAGCGGGCCCGAAGATGAGCGATTATTTTGTTGAGGTAATCGGTACCGCCTCCCTGTTCATCGGAATCCACGGAAATGGCGCTTCGATCAGGTCGTCGCGCATACTCGTTGAGAATTCGAGGCATATCTTTGATCGGCACCACAAAATCAACCGCGGACATGCTGATCGCGCTTCGCGCCATGCCGTCATATTCCGCGCTGTCAGGACTCTGGGCAATGGTCATACCACCCAGGTCTTTGATAGCTCGTAACCCTTGCGTGCCATCGGTACCCGTTCCCGAGAGGATAACTCCGATACACCGCTCTCGTCGATCTTCGGCAAGCGACTGGAAAAATCGGTCTATGGACATCCGAGACCCGCGATGATGATCGATCGGGCCACCGAGATGGAGTGTGTCATTTTCTATGGAAAGGTAATGATTGGGGGGGGATCATGTACACGTGATCCCTCTGCACCTTCATACCGTCTTGCGCCTGCTCGACCGGCATGTCGGTATGCTTGGACAGCAAATCAACCATCAAGCTTTCGTGATGGGGATCCAGGTGCTGCACGAGTACAAACGTGAGCCCGCTATCCGAGGGCATCGCCTTGAAAAAGTCCCTGAACGCTCCAAGCCCTCCGGCCGAGGCTCCTATTCCGGCAATAAAAATCCCGTTATCCGAGGAAGGCCGCGTTTTTTCGTTTTTAGTGTTTTTCTGTGTTTTTTTCATCTGTTCAGTTTTCAATCTTCAGGGGGAGAGAGATTCATAGTACGTCCCTCTTCGGGGGATTTAGGCCGGCACGCTAAGACTGCCGAAGCGGAGCGTCAAGCAATATAGAAACCTGGAAATTATTGGTTGAAGATTAACCGATTGTCCAATTGAAGATCACTCTTCCCCTCGCTCCCCTATCACTTTCTTTACAATGTCTTCCATAGCATTGTAAAACTCTTTGAGGTCAAGTGGTTTCACCAGGTACTCCGCACCCAGATTCTCCGCTTTCTGAATGTCGCCTTCGTAGGTCGAAGAACTGATGACAACGACGGGAACGGTGCTGGTTCGCTCCTGTTCACGTAATCTTCGAAGTACCTCGAGACCATCGATTTTGGGAATTTTAATATCCAGGAAAACCAGGTCGGGAAGATCAGAGTGTTCATCCATCAGTCTCAGCAATGCCGCTTCTCCGTCCATGGCCGTGCTCATCTCGCATCCCGGGCACGCCTTTTTCAGAGTCCGCTTCGACAGAAAAATATCGTCTTCCCTGTCATCGACAATCAGAATGTGCTTGGTCACCAATACTCCTTTTTAATCTTCAATATTCAATTTTAGAATCTCTCAACCGCGCAATTGTTCTCTTTCTGATTGAAGATTAGCCTTCTCCCAGATTGAAATAAATTGTCGTTCCTTTCTTCTCTTCCGATTCCGCCCAGATTTTTCCCCGGTGCAATTCCACTATTCTACGTGCAATAGCAAGACCCATGCCGGATCCTTCGAACTGGTCTTCGCCGTGAAGCCGGCTGAATGGTTTGAACAGGGCATTGACATGCTCCATTTTGAATCCACCGCCATTATCGTGCACATAAATCGTTTGACTGTTATTTTTTTGTTCCACTCCAACGGCAATACGGGCTTGTCCTGTTCCTGCCGTGAATTTCCAGGCATTGCCCAGAAGCTCTTGGAGAAGAATATGCGTCAGGCGGGCATCGGCGTGCACGGTCAGCTCATCGGGTATCGCCACTTCGACCTTGCGTTCAGGATGTGCCTTCCTGAGTTCCCCAACCACATCCCGGGCAGTCTGCACGATGTTGAAATCGGCCCGATCGATCCGACTCCTGCTCAGCCAGGTCAATTTGAGAAGATCCTGGATCTGCTCGCCCATTTTCGCTCCCGCGGCATCGATCCGTTCCAGATACTCTATGCAATCGCGCCCAAGTCTATCCCGGGCTTCTTCAAGCACGATCTGTGAAAAATTAGTGATCGAGCGGAGGGGACCACGAAGGTCGTGAGAAAGCGTGTAAGCGAAACTTTCCAGTTCCTTGTTGGCCGCTTCCAGATCCCCGGCGCGCTGCTCCATGATCTTTTTCTGCTCCAGAAGCGATTCCTCGACAGTTTTCCGATCGCTCACATCTGAGAAGAGTACCACGAACTCACCACGAAATGGGCTATAGGCGTACACCGAAAACCATTTCTGAAGCGGCTCGAAAAAGGCTTCGAGCTGTGTCTCACCGCCCTCCAGTGCGACTTTCCCGAACTTCCCGATATAGTCATTAGGATCGTATTCTATGCCGGGGAAGGCTTCCCGTGCCGGTTTTCCCTCGATTCGTTCTTTTGGAAATCCGGTTACCCGTGGATAGGCATCATTGACTGCCACATGCGTGTAATCCACGGGGTTACCCTGTTCATCGAGAAGGATTTCGCAATGCACAACAGCAATTGTATGGTTGTTGAATAAGGCGAGATAGCGTTCTTGTGCCTTTTTCAACTGCCCTTCGACTTCTTTACTGGTGGTGATATCGCGAATAGTCAGGATCGACATAAGGTGATCCCCCCGGTCACCGAACACCGGGGTGCCGCTGTAGCTCCCGATTCGCTCAAAGCCGGGTTCCTGCCTGCGAACGATCACTTCCTGGTCGGTAAATCGCTCGAGCCGCAGTGCGCGGGAAATGGGCCATTGTTCCAGAGGAAGCCGTTTGCCTTCCACATTGTAGAGCTCGAACATTTGGGTGTATTCATTGAGTTCACGTATCGCCTGTTCCTCGCTCTCAAACCCATGGAACCGGAGTGCCGCCGGATTCATCTCGATTATCTGGCCCTCCGTATTTGCAAATACCAGTCCCTCGTTGAGCGCCTCCAGAACCGCGGCGTCCCGGGCCGCCACCCGCTCCGCTTCGAGGCGCTGGTTCCGTTCCTCGGTAACATCCCAGAAGGTTATTACCACTCCATCGACACGATTCTTCGACACCCGATAAGGTACGATTTTTCTGATGAACCAGGAGTCGTGCACCCGGAGAGTCCTACTGGTCGGGTTGCGTGTTTCCATAAC
>JBEPYC010000506.1:0-1542 GCA_041641555.1 Chitinivibrionales bacterium
GATAGACACCCGTCAGAAGATCATCGAAGGACTGAATATTCCGAAGTTCCTTGAGATGGGGCAACCGGTTCCCGGTTTCGACAAGGAACCTCTTCTTCAGAAAAATCAGATAATGCTCATACTGGTTTTCCAGGGCCCGCGAGGTTTCCCCATGCGCGCTGCAAAGCTCGAAAAACGAATGCTCAGGAGGAGATTCCCCTTTTCGCACCGAACGCGGCGCCTTGAATGCATCATGGGTGAACTTGTCGAATCGATGCGGCAGCGGAAATCGGGCTGCTTCGCCTTCCAGATACGATGACAAAGCGTGTGCCCAGCCCCGTACGGCTGCCTCAGAGTAGGATTGCTTGTTCAACCCGGATGCCCGCACCGACTGGATGATCGCTTCCGAGTCGCCATGCCATGCCTGCTGAAGACCGCGGTAGGATTCCTCAAAATCTCTTTCGTGCCGCGAGATTTCCGGTTCTGCCATCGATTCAGGCAGTATCCGAAGAAGTAACCCGCTTCCGGCTTTCCGGTGAAGTGACGCAAAGCTCTGGAGGGTGATTCGTTTCATCCGTGCCCAGGAAAGAAACAGTCCCGACTGTCGGTACAACCAGGTACGCCAGAAATCAGCGACAGCCATTCGCACGATGTCTTCGTCATGGGTCACCAGGTGCGTATCGAAAAGGACATTGCTCTCAAACGCATGGTCACTGAGTAACCTCCTGCAAAAACCGTGAATCGTGAAAATCGCGGCTTCATCGAACCGGTGGAGGGCATTGGTCAGCCGCTGCATCGCCCGGGCCTTGTCTCCTCTGCGACGTGCAAGGGCCTTGAGAAACGGCTCGCCAGTCTCCTGTCCGGAAAAAACGCGTAGAGCCTGCTGAAGTTGCGAGCGGATACGGGTCCGCAGCTCTTCGGTAGCTGCCTGCGTGAAGGTAACCACCAGAATGCGCTCCACCGAAATCCCCTTCTCGATAATGAGACGGATAAACAGGCCTGCAATCGAATAGGTTTTTCCGGTCCCGGCACTCGCTTCGATCACGGCATTACCCTGCAGAGGGCTGTCGAGCAACCGGAACTGACGAGGGTTACTCATTGTAAAATTCCCCGGATGTCAGAAGAGGTTTGAACGTTTCCAGCGCCACCTGTTCAAATGTTTCATCCAATGCATGACGCCCGCGAAAGCTCAGTGCCATATAGGGATCGGAAGATTCCGGAGGAACTGGCGAATATCGGCTTCCGTGCCATCTTTGGTACGCGGCTTCCAAAGCGCGGTCGCGGGGCTTGTTTTTCACGACGACTGCATGGGCAAAAGCCAGTGAAGTCTCAGGAAAAAGGGGCACCGGTTCCTGTATACCCCGCTCGAGCATGCAGAGAAGACGCTCCAGGTGCGGTTGCGGCTCGGGAACCGTCTCCAGCGAAAACATTTCTTCCCTGCTCAAAACGGCACTTCGTGTCGAATGCCCAACATGACAGAGCAGAAGATGATCGAGCCATACCCGCAGCAAATCACAGGCTTTCAGCTTCTTGCTGAAACGGAAGCTGATGAGCCTCTCGGAC
>JBEPYC010000506.1:1552-3035 GCA_041641555.1 Chitinivibrionales bacterium
CGTGAAGAGTGTACGAACCGATGGTGCAGGTAATATGCTCACGCCGGAGTGACTCGGGGCTTACAGCGGAACGGACCTTGCGAGCAAGGCGTTTTGCCTCATCGGAGCATCGGTCAAACACACACCGGGCCGCGCTGCCGTGGGGAAGCATCCCGCGGGCATTTGCAACCGCAAACATCCGATCCGGCGCACGGCCCGCAAGCTCTGCATAAACCAGCATCTCCCCGAGGCGGTACTCTTCTTTACCGTCGAGCTCGAATGGCTCATCCTCTTCAAGCCCGCCCTCGTCTTCTTCCAGAGCTATCGCGAGCCGGTTTCGAAGAAAAAAACGGGAGGGATTCCGAAGAAAATCACGAAGAGTTTCCAGCTCGACAGTAGGAGAATCCGGGCCGGAATTTGCGGGTGCCTCCAACGCTCCACTTATGAACGCAGGTATGAAGGCATCCTGAAGACACTCCTGCCCGGCGCCACAATTCTCTTCGGAGTAACTGATAAGCCCCGAATTATCGAAATACCGCGGACTGAAGGCATGCAGAGGGTGACGTCTGACAAAACTGACGTGTTTTTCATCCGAAGCATGGTCGAGGGAGGTTTTTTCGGAGAGATAATCGACCAGCTGGCTCACAGTGACCGATGGGGGGATTTCGCTGTTGTCCCGAAGGCTCTGGCCGACAAAACTGACGTAAAAGTAGTCCCGAGCCGACAGGAACGCCTCGAGAAACAGATAGAGGTCGTCCTCACGACGGGACCGGTCTCCTTTCCGCGGATGCTGGGCGATCAAATCAAATGCCGGGGTCCTACTCACTCGAGGATAGGCGTCGTGATTCATCCCGACCAGGCAGACAACCTTGAACGGAATGGCTCGCATGGGAAGCATCTCGCAGAAAGTCACTCCGCGTGACAGAAAACCCGAACGGGAGACTTCGAGTGACAAACGTTGCTCGAGCCACCAGAGCACGGCCTCTATCCCCAGCTCCCTATCATACCCGGCTTCGGCGGTCTCTTGCGCCAGTTCATCGATCAATCCAAGAACCAGCAGCCGGTTGGCCGATGTGCGCTCCTCATCGGCGAAGAGATCACGGAGTATGCGGGCCAGAAACTCCGACCATTCCTGCGCAGGACGCGGCGTTCGGCATTCATCCACTATGGCAAAGAGCTTCCCCGTAAACTCCGCGAACCTCCCAAGCACAAGCGCGTCTTCGCCCTCGACATCCTGATACGGCGCCACATCTCCAAATGTGACCATACCATCAGTGCGCATGGCATATCCTGACATTAATCGCTCCAGACCGGCTTTCCAGGTGTGCCCGGGAAACGGGGGAAGGCCCATGGTACCACGATGATTGCTGTCGATACCCCAGCGAACAGGCGCCTCTCGAATCCAGTTCCAAACTATCTCCCGGCCCTTTTCGTCGAGCCCAAACCGAAGCGCCACGGCATCGATATCCAAGAGGTCCCGTACTTCCGAAGAAGTGACCCGCGA
>JBEPYC010000507.1:0-3027 GCA_041641555.1 Chitinivibrionales bacterium
AAACAAACTCGACTCGAAAAACGCCAAAGGAGTCTGAATTATGAACGACGCTGTTCTTACGAAAGCTGCCGACAATATCCGTGTCCTGTCTGCTTCCATGGTTGAAAAGGCCAAATCGGGGCATCCGGGAGGAGCGATGGGCGGAGCGGATTTTATGGCCGTACTGTTCAGCGAGTTTCTTGAATTTGATCCAAATGATATGGCCTGGCCTAACAGAGATCGTTTTTTCCTGGACCCCGGGCATATGTCGCCAATGCTGTACTCAACATTATCGCTTCTGGGTGTCTACTCCATGGATGAAATCGCTGAGTTTCGTCAGTGGGGAAGTCCTACTCCCGGCCATCCGGAGCTGGATGTCGCCCGCGGCGTCGAAAACACATCGGGACCCCTGGGGCAGGGGCACGCAATGGCACTGGGGGCCGCGATTGCCGAGCGCTTTCTTGCTGCTCGTTTTGGTGAATGGTCGGCTCACAAGATCTATGCATATATTTCCGATGGTGGCATTCAGGAAGAGATCTCCCAGGGTGTGGGCCGACTGGCGGGCCATCTTGGAATGAGCAATTTCGTGATGTTCTACGATTCCAACGATATTCAGCTTTCTACGCCGACATGCGACGTGACCAGTGAAGACACCGCGGCGAAATACGAAGCATGGGGATGGCGGGTTTATTCAATCGATGGTCACGATATCGGTCAGATTCGCGATGTCCTCACGAAAGCCGGGAACGAGAAGGAAAAGCCGGTACTTATCATCGGTCGCACGATCATGGGCAAGGGAGCACTCGATGAAGCCGGGGAGAGCTTTGAACAGCAGACATCGACCCATGGAATGCCACTGTCCAAGGCAGGGGCATCATTTGCAAAAACGATCCAGAATCTGGGTGGTGATTCCGAGAAGCCTTTTCAGATTTTCCCGGAAGTACAAGAGCTGTTTGAGCAGGTAAAGCAAAAAAAAGCTGCTTCGGCGGCGGAAAAAAAGAAAACCGAAGAAGCATGGGCAAAAGAGAATCCCGAACTTGCCCAAAAGCGCATGAGCTTCCTTGCCGGACAGATTCCCTCGATCGATTACGCCGCGATCGAGCAGAAACCCGGGTGTTCCACCCGCAAAGCTTCGGGAGCGGTGCTGGCCGAGTTCGCCCAAAAAGCTGAAAACATGCTTGTTTCTTCGGCCGACCTCTGTAACAGCGACAACACCGATTCCTTCCTCAAGAAGTCTTCGATTCTACATAAAGGCAATTTCGGCGGAGCATTTCTCCAGTCGGGGGTTTCCGAATTGACAATGGCAGCGGTTATGAACGGCGTCGCTCTGCACGGTGGAGTTATCGCGGTGTGCGGTACGTTTTTCGTTTTTTCCGACTATATGAAACCGGCGGTTCGGCTTGCTGCGCTGATGGGTGTCCCGGCGAAATACATCTGGACACATGATGCGTTCCGGGTGGGAGAAGACGGTACCACGCATCAGCCAATCGAGCAGGAATCCCAGATCCGGTTGCTGGAAAAAATGAAAAACCACGCAGGGAACAGATCCATGCTGGCTCTCCGGCCTGCCGATGCCGCCGAGACTTCGGTTGCGTGGAAAATGGCGATGGAAAACGTGACCTGCCCCACCGCACTTCTATTGTCCCGGCAGAACGTTGCAGATGTCCCGGCCTTTCATCATGGTGGCGTTCGCGTCAACGAAGCCATGGAAGCACAAAAGGGTGCGTACGTGGTTATCGACACGGAAAAGAAACCCGATGTGATTCTGGTAGCCAATGGTTCGGAAGTATCCACCCTGGTTGGTGCCGCGGGAATCCTCTCCAAAGAAGACGGGCTTACCGTGCGGGTGATTTCGGTCATTTCGGATGCGCTGTTCCGGGAGCAGCCCGCCGATTACCAGGAAAAGGTCCTTCCTTTTGGCATCCCGATTTTCGGCATGACAGCCGGACTCCCTACGGCACTTGAACCAGTCGCCGGCCCGCTTGGAAAAGTGTTCGGGCTTGAGCGGTTCGGTGCATCGGCACCTGCTGGTGTGCTGGACGAAAAGTTCGGGTATACCGCGGAGAACGCTGCAGCGGAAATCCGAAAGTATTTGAAAGAATATCCTGCGCAGGCAAAGAGATTTGCAGCTCTTGCGTCGTGAGGGAACATTAAAAAAGGCGGTGCTCTATGAAGATCGGCGTTGTAAGCGACACGCATCGGAATGCTGCGTTTCTGGAAAAAGTAATCGGCCGACTGAGAAAAGAACATATCGCTATCCTGTACCACCTGGGCGATGATTTCCAGGATGTGGTCGATTATGCCGACAGCAGATTCGATATCGTGCAGGTGCCGGGCATTTATCACCCGGGCTACCGTGACGGCTCGCTGGAAAAAAAACGTGTCGAAACGGTTCAGGGATTGCGAATAATGCTTGTTCACTCCCTGGATAAGGACTTTTCCGATGAAGACCGTATTCATGCGGATATGGTGCTACATGGCCACACTCATCGGGCGCAGATTTCCCTTGAAGATGGATTTTTGTACATGAACCCGGGGCACCTCAAAGGGCCTATGGACAAAAACACGCCGCCTTCGTTTGGTTTCCTCGAAATCCAGGAGAAGAGTGTCGAGGCAAAAATCTATAATTTGGACTTCGAAGAGGTGGAGTCGATGAGTCTGGGCCGCTCGGAAGGTGGATTGTATCGGGTTTATTAGTAAGAGGCCTGCCGTCTGATAATGCGCGGGTGCTATGGCATGCGTGCAGTATACGCGAAACAGCGTACCCTATAAGACAAGGGAGAGTCTTTGAACTCCCCCTTGTCTATTGTTTGGTGACAGGCGCAGTGGGCAATCCTTCGGACAGACCTTCCCACTCGTGTTCTCCGCAGAAAAGCCTGTCGACATACTCACAATAGCGTTTCGGACTGGTGGTTCGCTGAATTTTTTTAAGGGGGCGCCGGTTATTGGAGAACGGCTCTATCAGGTAGGTCCAGAGCTCTTTCATTGCCCCCAGATGCGCAGCAGGGCCGGGAAGAATTGCGCCGTATCGTTCGAATAGTTCGTCAT
>JBEPYC010000508.1:0-3023 GCA_041641555.1 Chitinivibrionales bacterium
TTGTTGGCACTCCACAGCCCCAGCAGAATACTACCGGCGAGTCCCCAGCTCAAAGCCTGCGAGGCACCTCCGGAGATCCGCTGAAGTTGCTGTCCGATCATTCCCCGCGCCTGGGGCGGAAGCATTCCCGCTGCCTGGTTCAGCTGTTGCTGGGCCATCTGGGGATCCACCATGAGACCGTAAATCGAGATCGCTGCGGCAATCGCCGGGAAAATCGCCAGGAAGGCATAGAAGGCCACCCCCGCCGCAACAATCGAAACGTTATCCGCCTTGATCTGGTTTTTTACCCTGAGAAGAACATCACGCCACCCCTTTGCCGGGATTTCTTGTGGACCTCCCGCCTGGCGACCACGCTTCCGCGAGTACTTCCGACCTTCGGATCTCCCTCCACGGCGTGGTTCCGCCTCCCGGGCCCTCTGTTTTTTTTCCGAGACTTTTGCCATATATTTACTCCTTTCATTCATAGTTGTAACCCACTACTGAAGTGCAAACAACAGACCCGTTTACCGGCCGGGGGTGCAGATTGCCTCGTTCGCTGAAAGGTAAAGCCCATTGGCATGCGCTTTGCTCATCCTTCAGTGCTTTGTGCCCCCTTGTCGCAGGTTCAAAAAAGCAGGGGGCTTGAGAATTCCTGTGCGATAAAGTGAGATCGTATTGGGTTTATTGCAATTTGAAGAAACTCAGAACGAGGAGACTTTTATGCCATCTCGCCTTCGGGAACCCGTCACCACGCTCTCCCATAAGATGCGCAAAGCGGTGGGGCCCTCCGATGGACGCGCCCCGAGACTTCGTTCACTGCTGGAAGGTGCACTTGGGGCGCCATTCACCGATGGAAACAATATCGACATTCTGAAAAATGGTGAGGAGATTTTCCCGGCCATGCTCGATGCCATACGCAATGCACGTTCAACGATCGAACTGTTGACATTTGTGTACTGGTCCGGACGAGTCGCCGGGGAGTTTGCCCGGGCTCTGTCGGAGCGAAGCCGCGCCGGAGTGGAAGTGTTTCTGTTACTCGATGGTTTCGGGGCGGCAAAAATCGATGACAGCCTGGTTGAATCAATGCGAGATGCAGGGGTGTATGTGCAGTGGTTTCGCCCACTGACAAAAGTCCAGCCGTGGAAAGACAACCATCGTACTCATCGGAAACTTCTGGTGTGCGACGGTGATGTAGCATTTACCGGCGGTGTAGGTATTGCCCAAGAATGGGACGGTGATGCCCGTAACCCCAGCCAGTGGCGTGATACGCATTTCAGGGTGCGCGGCCCGGCCGTTCGGCACCTGCAGGCCGCATTTTTAGACAACTGGATGGAAAGCGGACGCCCGCTTCTGGAGCTCAAACGTCATGTCAATAGTCCCAGGCCCGCGGGAAACTCCGCGGTGCAGGTTGTCCGCTCAACGGCATCGATCGGATGGAACGATACGGCTACCCTGATAAAGGTTATGTTTGCTTATGCAAAAAGGCGGATCTGGGTCACCACCGGTTTTTTTGTTGTTGACGAAAGTACGCAAGATCTTCTGATCTCTGCAGCACAAAAGGGTGTGGATGTTCGTATCATGTACCCGGGAAAACACCATGACAGCCGTGTATCCAAAGTTGCAGGAGAGCGGAAGGTTCAACCACTTCTGAATGCAGGAGTGAAGGTGTACCGATACCAGAAAACCATGCTCCACGCGAAGGTCATTCTCATCGATGAAACAATTGCAGCAGTAGGCTCAACCAACCTCAATCAGCGATCGCTGCTCAAGGACGATGAAGTATCTATCGTGATCGATGACCGGGAGATCTCCAATCACCTAAGCCGTCATTTCCGCGAGGATCTCGAGTTCTGCAGAGAAAGCCGCAAAGGGCGGTGGTCACATCGGGGGGTACTCCAACGCGTAAAGGAGCTGGTCGCGGCCCCTGTGCAGCGACACGTATAGGTAGTCATAAATAGTGGCCGTAAAGCCGCACAGGAGCAGGTAGCCCCTAAAAAGAAAACCGCTCGAAATGAATATTCTTTCGGGGAATACCGATGAGTTTAAGAGCGTCGAGTACAACTCTTCGAAGTGATTCGGGGCCGCAGTAATAGACCATGGTGTCGTTTTCCGTACCGCGCCCAATATGAGTGCCAAGCAATGCCTGGTCGATACGGCGAATGCCGCTTTGGGAAGCCGGCTCACGGGTCACCACCGGATCGAATCGAAACAACGGGTTTCGCGACTCAATTTCTTGAAACATTGCGCGATACACCAATGCATCTTCGGTTCGCACACTCCATACCAGATGAAGCGGACCGGCAATGCCTGCACGATCCCAATCCGCTACAATAGATGTAAACGGTGTTATACCGATTCCACCCGCGATAAACAAATGTGACCGACCGTCATTTACCGGAGTAAACGTCCCATAGGGACCATCGTAGAGAAGGCAATCCCCTGGTGCTACCGAAAACAACCTCTCTGAATAGTCCCCAAGATTCGCGGCGGTGATACTGAGTTCCCCGGTATCTGGTGCCGATGAAATGGTGTACGGATGTTCCTCGAAACCGCAGGCTTCTGATTGAATCCGGAAATAGCCGAACTGTCCCGCCCGGTGAACCGGAATTTTCTTCGTTGTGGCCCGTGCACGCAGCTCAACAATCCGGTCGCTCAACCGGTTTACCGCCGTTATCGAAAGCCTTCCCCGCAATCGCCGCAGCACTCTCCCGACCTTGTGATATATCCACATGAGCAGTGCAACTCCCGCCCAACCACCCATAACCACCTGGCGGACCACGGACTCTCCAGTCGCCGATGAAAGAAGCACGTGAACGGCAATGACCAGGGAGGCGGCAACACTGAGATTGTGGAACCCCTTGAGAATCGAATAGTCAGCGAATGGCTTTCGGGTTATGACTTCCCGCATCTTGTCAACAAGAGAAATGCGGTGCAACCTGTTTTTCACCATTAACAGAAGGGCAACCAGGATAACAACGGCAAAGCCGGCCAAACCAATGACCCCGAGCAATGACTGCAGGGTTGGATCCGGGAAATACATCTGT
>JBEPYC010000509.1:0-3019 GCA_041641555.1 Chitinivibrionales bacterium
CGATCGAGCTTTTTTGCGCTTGTCGGTAGCTCTGGCGTACCAGCATTGGTTTTGCCCAAAGCGATTTTCCCCTTCGTGCTCCCAAAACTGATTTTAGTAGCATGCCTACGAGTAATCATCAAGACAGGGACTGGCTCTCCGAGCTGAACTCCCAACAGCGACAAGCAGTTACCCATGCCGAGGGCCCTCTCCTGGTAGTAGCCGGCGCTGGCAGCGGAAAAACAAAAACGCTGGCCTACCGGGTAGCCTACCTGATCAAGCAAGGCGTTGCTCCTGGAAAAATCCTGCTTCTGACGTTCACGCGTCGCGCCGCTGATGAAATGCTCAAACGTGCAGCCGCGGCGATCGGCACAGGGATCACTTCTATCACCGAAGTATGGGGTGGAACATTCCATGCTGTTGCGAACAGGATCCTCAGAATCTACGCAGAACCTGCTGGTCTTTCGCCGGATTTCACCATTATCGACCAAGCCGACGCCCAGGATTTGATCAATGTTCTTCGCCACGAAAAAGGCCTCCATCAGCAAAAATCCCGATTTCCTCGAAAAAGCACCTGCCTGGCAATCTACTCAAGGCGCGTAAACGGCAACGAAGACCTGGAGACCATCCTCAAGCGCTACTTCCCGTGGTGCCTGCGATGGAAAGAAGAGTTGGCAGATCTATTCAAGGCATATGTTGCCCGGAAGCGAAGACAGCAGATTCTCGACTATGATGATCTTCTGCTCTACTGGAATTACATTCTGAAAGACCCAAAGGTTGCCACAAGTATCGGGGACCGGTTCGATCATGTGCTTGTCGATGAATACCAGGACACTAACCGGGTACAGGCAGGCATTCTCCAGGGCATGCGCCGGCAGAATAGTAATATCATGGTCGTAGGCGATGATGCTCAGAGCATTTACAGTTTCCGCGCAGCCACGGTACGGAACATGCTCGAGTTTCCGCAGCAATTCGAAGGCACACGCGTCGTGACGCTTGAACAAAATTATCGATCGAAAGAACCTATCCTGGCAACTACCAATCTCCTCATTTCGCAGTCGCGCGATCGTTACTCAAAGGATCTCTGGTCCGCGCGGCCCGGAGGCCAGCTTCCGCAGGTTATTACCTGCAAAGACGAGCACCACCAGGATGAGTTTGTCATTAAGCGCATTCTGAAGCACTACGAGGAGGGCATTTCACTTAGAAAGCAGGCAGTTCTTTTCCGCACCGGCACCCATTCGGCATCGTTAGAGCTTGAACTTACCCGCCGAAACATACCCTACGTGAAATACGGGGGATTAAAATTTCTCGAGGCGGCTCATATCAAGGATTTGATAAGTTTCCTGAGAATCCTCGAGAACCCCCGGGATGAAATGGCCTGGTTCAGAATCCTGCAGCTTCTTGAGGGAATTGGGCCCGCAACGGCATCGCGGGCATTTGCATTTCTGGGTTCCGAGAATTTCGACATGAGGAAGATTGCTCAGTTCGACGCTCCTTCGGCGGCACGTGCCGAGACCAGAGCGCTCGGAAAGCTCTTCTCGGACCTGCACGACATGAACGGACAACCTCCTGCAGCGGAAATCGATCGTATCTTTCGGTTTTACCGCCCCATTTTGAAACGCACCCATGAAAACGCCGACGTGCGCGCCGCCGATATTGAACACCTTGGATCGCTTGCCGGAGATTACCGTTCCCGCAAGAGGTTTCTCACAGAGCTGATCCTCGATCCTCCGAACTCAACCGGAGATCTGGCGGGCCCTCCCATGCTCGAGGAAGACTGGCTGACCCTTTCAACTATCCATTCGGCAAAAGGGTGCGAGTGGGATGCAGTGTATCTTATTCATGCCGCCGATGGCTGTATTCCATCGGACATGTCCACTGGTTCAGATGAAGAAATCCAGGAAGAACTTCGGCTGGCCTATGTCGCCATGACCCGTGCCCGTGATTTTCTGTATGTCACCTGGCCGCTTCGCTACTACACCAAAGGACGTGGCATAACCGACAGTCATTCGTATGCTCAGGTCTGTCGGTTTTTCAACTCCGAAGTTCTGGCGACCATGGAAGAAATCGCTCATGGGACTGTCGGTGAATCCGAAGACGAAGCGGTTAACCTCAAGCCTTCAGGGGATATAGAAGACATGATTTCGGGGATGTTCGACTGATGGCATTGTTTTTTAGGGTGACAGCCGATTCTATGCCGAATGTTCACGATGCGTAATCAATCGAGGAGGATTCCAGTGAAACACAATCTCGTTCCAACACTCCTTTTCGCCTGTATTCTCGTGGTCGGCGGGTGTGGTGCAAACTATCGTTTGCTCTCCTCTCGGGTGCTCACTGAAACCGAGATACTTCGGGAGCAAAGCGAAATGACGGGTTTGAAATCCCCTGTCGCCGACTCGCTCTATGAAGTCGGGAATAGACTCTTAAACGAAGGGAAGTATAAAGATGGGGGGCGGGTCATGGAATTTGCCTGTGCACGGTACCGGCTGCTGCTGGTAGAAAACGAACTGGAAGAATCGCATACGCTTCTCCGGGATCTCAGGGAAGAACTGAAGAACACCAGAGATCGTCTGACAACGTATGAAAAAGTTTTGACCCAAATAGAAGCTTCGGAGGATCTGTGATGAAAAACATCCGATGCCCACTGCTCTGTCTCGCTCTTTTGGTCGCCTTTCCAGCGGTAGCTCAGGAACTCGGCGAATCAGGCCAGAAAACCATTGAGATGAAAATACCAGAAACGCGAACTCCGGAAGGTCTTACCGAGATATTGGAGCAGGCGCGGAACCAATTCGTTCCTGGTTCTAATGTCAATTCACTGGATCTGTACATACAGACCCGGGGAGAACTGAGTATCGCCCGGGAGCTCAGAGCAAAAGACCCAGAGAGCGCGGCCGCAGTTCAGCAAATGAAATTGTGTGCACTTCTTACCCAGGCGGCGGTGAAACAGATGCGCCTTGTAGCATCGAGAAATCGAATCGACAAGCTCAACCGGGAGCAGGATGATGCCACAAGCCAGCTCAACAGCATCTACGATAAAATC
>JBEPYC010000510.1:0-3015 GCA_041641555.1 Chitinivibrionales bacterium
TTCTGCAATTCAGTGACTTCGTGAAAACTGAAAGCACTCCACAGGACGATGATAAGGTCTGGGAAGAATTTCGGCCTGTGCTCGAAGCGGCGATTGCGGATTTCAACCGCTCCCGGGAAGTGGAAGCCGATCATACGGTCAAGGACCTGAAGAAGATACTCGGAACGGTAAATGCTCATCTGGAGAATGTCGAGAAACGTGCGCCTCAGCGGCTGGAGCATTATGGACAAGAGCTGCGCAGGCGGATTGAACAGCTGGTGAAAGAAAGCAGTGTCGATGAGCAACGGGTTGCGACTGAAGTCGCTCTGATGGCCGATAAGCTGGATATCTCCGAAGAATGCTCGCGGCTTCATTCACATATCGAAAAGTTTCTCGAGATCCTGGAACGGCAGGAGCCGGTTGGCAAGCGGATGAATTTTCTGTTGCAGGAGATGAATCGTGAGGCAAACACGATCGGAGCGAAAGCCAACGACACCGAGATTTCTCATATCGTGGTCGAGTTGAAAGAGAATATCGAAAAGATCAGAGAACAAGTTCAGAATATCGAATAAAAATGCGACCGATACCCGGTAGTGATCGGGTGCGAAAGGAGCGGGCGATGAAAGAAAAGATGCTCGAAACCGAATTGGAAAAACTCGAAAAACGGGGAATCAACCGGTACCGCGCTGTGCTCATGGCAGCCCAGGAGGCCCGGTTTGTGAACGATCAGATTCGCCTCGGTATTCTCAAAGCCAAGGAAAAACCAACCAGCATCGCCTTGCAGAAGCTTTTTGACGGGCAGATTGTCGATACGGAAGAAAGCGAAGAATCTTGACGATCGATGCAACTGCCCTCGCGCATTATTCTTGGTGTTTCTGCGGGAATCGCCGCATATAAAGCACCGGCACTTATCCGACTCCTTCGTAAGCAGGGGTCGGAAGTGCGGGTCGTGCTTACGCCTCATGCACGGCCTTTTGTCGGCGAAGAAGCTCTTCGTACCGTCTCAGAAAACTCCGTCTATACCGATTCCGATTCGCACAGCTCTCTTCTCTACTCAGGATCTCTCGACCACATTCGGCTGGCCGACTGGGGTGAATGCCTGTTGGTTGCACCGGCTACGGCAAACACGGTAGCCAAACTCGCTCATGGGTTTGCGGATAATCTGCTCACGACACTCGCGTTGAGTTTCGAGGGGCAACGGCTTGTGGTGGCACCGGCGATGAACACGCGCATGTGGGATAATGCCGCTACCCGTCACAATATCGAGCTTCTGCAGGCGCGAGGTGCGCGGGTGCTCCCTGTTGGCTCGGGCGAGCTGGCTTGTGGTACCGAAGGTCCCGGGCGGATGATCGAAATCGAGCAGATCGTTGGTTCGTTACGACATCACCTCGCCAAACGTTTTCTTACCGGCAAGAGAGTGCTGGTCTCAGCGGGTGGAACGTGCGAACCTATCGACCCGGTACGGGTCATCAGTAACCGGTCTTCGGGGAAAATGGGGGCAGCAATTGCCGAAGTAGCTCTGGCACTGGGTGCTGAGGTCACCATGGTGGCAGGAAGCGTCACTGTGCCTATGCCTTCGGGAGCACGTGTACTAAGAGTCGCCACAGCCGCGCAGATGAAGGAGGCGCTCGAACCGGAGTTCAGCCAATGCGATATTTGTATCATGGCTGCCGCGGTATGCGATTTCAGGCCAAAGGTGGAAAATGAAACGAAAATTCACCGGGCCGACATTTCCGAACCATCGATTGACCTTGTGGCCAATCCGGATATCCTCCGTTCTTTGGGCACAGAAAAAGACCGTCAGTTTCTGGTCGGGTTTGCATTGGAGGACCGCGAAGGAGTTGATCGGGCGGTCGCGAAAATGAAACAAAAGAATTGTGATCTGATGGTGCTCAATACGCCGGAAGAAAGTCTGGAGAAGGACACGACAACCGTGAGTCTGCTGAGTCCCGATTCAGAGATAAAGACGATCGGTCCTCTTCATAAAGTGGATGCCGCCTATGGCATCTGGCATCATATAGCGAAAAAACTGGAACTTCAGTAATGAGTGACATAACCGAACTGTGCCGAAAGTATTTCGCACAACAGGCGGAACTCGGCATGCCGTCTTACATTTTTTCCCGACAAACAGCATCGGTCCTGCAGCCTTCACCGTTTATGCCTGTGGCACCCGGGAGTATGCACCAGAAAGCACCTGTGGCCGCTCGTGAAGAAACACCGTCGCATGCAGCCGGCGGTGCACCGGATGAAGTCCGTGTCGGTTCAGAAAAAGACACAACAAGTGCCGGTCCCGCTCCTGCGCCCGAAAAGCCCGTTTCCCCGGTGCAGATTCCTGGAAAGAAACCACCGGGCGCGGTCAGGGCTGAGCTGGTGGCATATTACAAATCAGTTGCTCAATGTCAGAATTGTCCACTGGGAAAGACCCGTCGAAAATTCGTTTTTGGGGCAGGAAACGCCGAAGCGGACATTATGGTTATCGGCGAGGCCCCCGGAGCGGACGAGGATCAGCAGGGTATTCCGTTTGTGGGCAGAGCAGGCCAGTTGCTCACCAAAATGCTTGCGGCAATCGGGCTCAGCCGTGAAGACGATGTATTCATAACGAATATTCTCAAATGTCGTCCGCCCCAAAACCGAAATCCGGAATCATCCGAAATCCTTACGTGTCTGCCGATTCTGAACCGGCAGATTGAGATTATCGGCCCCAAAGCACTTTTACTTCTTGGTAGAATCTCGGCCCATACGCTTCTGAATTCCACTGCCAGCATCAGCGCGCTTCGGGGGAACGTTCACTCCTACAAAAACGTTCCTGCAATGGTGACCTACCATCCCGCCGCGCTTCTCCGCCAGGAGCAGTATAAGCGTTTGGCCTGGGAAGATTTGCAGAAATTTCAGGCTCTCCTGAGGGAATTAAACATTTATGCCGGTTAGACAGCAACAACGCGATAGAACGACGGTTCTGGACAAGCTTCCGCCGCAGGCTATCGATATTGAACGCGCGGTTTTGGGATCGATGATGATTGATTCGGCATGCGTGGC
>JBEPYC010000511.1:0-3013 GCA_041641555.1 Chitinivibrionales bacterium
CTGCTCGGGTGACATATAGTGGAATGTCCCCACGATCATTCCCTGCATCGTGTTGGAAGTAATATTGAGTGGTTTTGCCGCCCCGAAATCCATCAATTTCACCAAACGTCCCGGCGTCAGCATGATGTTTTCGGGCTTGATATCCCGATGCAGGATTCCGTTAATGGTCTCATTATCAGGAGCGGTGATTTCTGTCTGATGAGCGTACTCAAGAGCCTTTGCTATTTGAGTTCCGATCGAGAGGATTTCGCGCTCACCGATACGTGGAGTTGCTTGCAGATACTCACGAAGGGTCTGCCCGGCGATATACTCCATTTCTATATAGAAATAGCCACCCACTTCTCCGGTGTCGAACACGCGAAGGATATTGGGATGATCCAATCGAGCGGTGAGCTGCGCCTCCTGTCTGAACCGGAGAAAAAAGTCCTCTTCTTCAGTCAGCGATGGCTTGAGGACTTTTACAACTCGGTCCAGATCAAAGCGGATGTTATGGCCTCGGTAGATATGAGCCGTGCCGCCCTCGTTGATCTTCTCGATTATCTCACAGTTCCCGATCGTTTTACCAATAAACGGATCGGCTGAAGAGTTCAGGGCTGGGGCGGATGCATCCGGGTGCGAATCATGAGTCATAACTACAAAACTGCATTATGCGCTACCGATAAGCGCATCGATTTCTGAGCGAATTTTCTCTATTTTGCCATTCACCGAGGCCCGGGCACTGGAGAGGTCTTCTCCCGGTTTACTGCAGCAGGAGGCGTAAAATTTGATTTTTGGCTCTGTTCCGGAAGGACGGGCGGTGATGACGCTTTCGTCCGTTAATATAAATTGAAGAACATTGGAAGATGGCAAGTCGATGTCGCCAGTGCGCTCGGATGCCGCCAGATTAAGTGTCGTTCCATCCTTGTAGTCTTTCATTGCCTCTACAGACTGCCCTGCGAATTCTTTTGGCGGATTCTTACGCAGTTTTTCCATGAGTCGCTGCATGGTCGCCAGTCCTTCCTGACCTTCGAAATATTTCGATATCAGGAGTTCCTTATAGTACCCATACTCAGCATAGATTTCATCGAGACGGTCCAGCAGCGTTTTTCCCTGCGTAAGGTGATACAGGGTCATCTCGGCGGTCAGGCAGGCGGCCGAAACAGCATCCTTATCCCGGACTTCGGTGTTTGCCAGGTACCCATAGCTCTCTTCTCCACCGAAGATGTACTCATACCCATTTTCTTCGGACTCGAACTGCCGAATTTTTTCTCCAATGTATTTGAATCCCGTGAGAGTGTTAAAGCAGGTGACGCCCTTGCTTTCGGCAATCTTGCGCTGCAGGTCGGTGGTTACGATCGTTTTCACAAAGGCCGGCTTTTTAGGCATGGTGCCTTTTTCCGAACGGGCGTTCACCACATAGTCCAGCAGCAGAACTCCCAGCTGGTTTCCGTTGACCAGGGTGAATTCGTCATTCTGTGCAACGGCTATGCCCAATCTGTCGGCATCCGGATCAGTTGCGAGAACTAATTGTGCTTTGTTTTTTCGGGCCAGTTCCAGCGCCATCGAGAGAGCCTCAGCTTCCTCGGGATTCGGCACCTTTACGGTTGGAAAGTTTCCGTCAGGTTCTTTCTGCTCCTTCACAAACATCACCTGGATACCGAGCCGGCTCAAGCTTTCCGCTACCGGCAATGTCCCGGTACCATGCAGGGGTGTGTAGACAATCTTTACCTCAGATCCTTTTTCTCCGGCCAGATTCGGCCGAAGACTTCGATCAACGATCATCTGGATAAACGGCTCATCGATTTCTTTATCGATAAGGTTGAGAAGCCCTCTTTCGATCGCATCCTGCCTGGAGAGCATCGACACGTTCTCGACTTTGCGCACCTCTTCAATAATGCCTTTATCGTGCGGGGCCACAATCTGCCCGCCATCTTCCCAATAAACCTTGTATCCATTGTATTGCGGCGGATTATGACTCGCCGTCACCACGATTCCAGCGGTTGCGCCCAGTTTTCTCACGGCAAAGGATAATTCCGGAGTTGGACGAAGCCCGGTGAAGAGATAAACGGTCAGACCATTACCACAAAGCACCCGGGCGGCTTCGAGTGCAAAAAGGTCTGAATACCGCCGAGAGTCGTACGCGATGACCACTGAGCCGCTCTTTTCGCCGGCGTGCTTTCGGATATAGCTTGCAAGCCCCTGCGTTGCCCGCCCTACAACATACGGGTTCATTCTGTTATATCCGCCACCGATTACTCCACGAAGACCTCCGGTGCCAAACTCAAGCTCGGTATAGAATCGTTCATTGAGTTCCTCGTAATTTTCATCTGAAATGAGCTTTTTGATTTCATCAGAGAATCGAGAGTCTTCCTCGGATGCGATGTATTCGTTGGCTTTGGTGAGAAGTGTTTTTTTGTCCATGGTGCAAAAACCTTTTTCAAGAGAACGAGTTTCAATTTCGGGTGTTTTCGTGCGCCGGAAGCGAGAAAAAGGGCCCCGATGCAGTCCGAATACAGACGAGCATTATAGTATATATGATTCCTGTGACACCAGCAAGCAGTGATGATGTTGCCCTTATTTGTCGCGGTGAACGATTTTCTCGGTAATCGTGTCAGCCCGATCGATGAGTGATTCTGTCCGAAATCCGGCTTTGGAGCCGGAGATTCACCTTCTCCTCGGCTGATAATACGGAAGGAATTACATGCGTATCTTATCAGGAATTCAGCCTTCGGGCAATCTGCACATCGGTAATTATTTGGGCATGATTCGCCCGATGATCGAATACCAGGAACGCGGCGAGCTTTTCTGTTTTATTGCCAACCTGCACAGCCTCACGAGTGTATTCGAAGGTAAATCGATGGAATCCTACTGCAATGAGGCACTGTTGGACCTTCTCGCACTCGGGATTGATCCGGAACAAGCAGTCTTGTGGGTGCAATCCGATGTCCCTGAAGTAACCGAACTTACGTGGTATCTCAGCAATGTTACTCCGGTGGGTCTTCTGGAGCGCTGTCATTCATACAAAGACAAAAAG
>JBEPYC010000512.1:0-3003 GCA_041641555.1 Chitinivibrionales bacterium
CCTGATGGAGACAGTGTCGTGTTTCGATTCGATGGCCCTTCCCCTTCAGGTCTGCAACTGGATTCTGTTTCCGGTGCCCTGCGGTGGGAGCCTGACTCCACTCAGCGCGGGAAGCATTCGATCCTGGTTACCATCGATGACGGCAGAGGAGGAAGTGCCCGTCTGCTGTTGGATATTACCGTGTGGGACCCCGACCTACCAGTCGTAAACGCCGGATCGAATGTCGCGGTATCGCCGATGGATTCGGTGCACTTGCGCGGGAGTGTTTCCAGCAGTGTCAGTTCCATTTCACGAACGGAATGGGATATCGGCGGGGGAGGGGTTTTCGTGGAATCCGGTGTCGACACCACTTTTGTGCTTCCCGGGAATCTTGTATCCGACAGTACCCTGATCTGTATTCTTCGCGCCTGGGACACCGAGCTTCGTACCAACGTTGATACAGCATTGATTCAGATCAGACGGGATCCGCCCAAGGCCGATGCGGGACGGGATACCGTGGTGCGGGCCGGTGAATCGTTTTCCCTGCATGGCTCGGGAAGCGACCGGTACGGAACGGTTGTAAGCTTTGCCTGGGATATCGGCGCAACCGGCGCGTTTGCGGCATCGCCCGATGGATCGATAAGCGGTAGGGCTCCCGCAACTACCGGTCCCTACTATTGTGTGCTTCGTGTAACCGATGATGACAATGTCGATGGGTTCGATACGGCAATTGTGCATGTTGCCAACCCAGGGATGGTTCGCATTATTGGTTCTGCCGAGAACATGGTGGAAGAGCGCTATATCAGGGCATTTCAGGGTAATGAAAACGGTGATGACGATGAAAAGCCGTTGCATGAGGTATGGCTCAGTCCATTCTGGATTGACAGCGTCGAGGTGACCGTGGAAGAGTACGTTGAACTGATGGGTGTCGATCCGACGCTCGGTGCTGCTCCATCGGTGCCGGTACAGAACGTGACCTGGTTCGATGCCGTCTTGTTCTGTAATGCTCGAAGTAAAGCATCGGGTATGGACACGGTTTACCGGTACACTGGAGTATCGGGAACGGCCGGCAATGGGTGCACGGGGTTGAGTGGCCTGACCGTCATGTATGATAACGTGGGGTATCGACTGCCTACCGAAGCGGAGTGGGAGTTTGCGTGCAGAGGCAACACGGTGGAGCGGACGGAGTATTACTGGAGCGATGAACCGACAATCGCCGGGACGTTTGCCTGGTATTCGCTCAATGCTTCGGAGTCCGCTCACGCAGTAGCCTTAAAACCTCCGAATGGCTTCGGGTTGTATGACATGGCGGGAAATGTGGCCGAATGGTGTAACGACTGGTATTCTTCGGGCTATTATGCTGAATGTGATACGGGTATTGTGATCAATCCACGCGGCCCGCAATCAGGCTCGACCCGGCTCAATCGCGGCGGATCGTACGAAAGCCCGGCAACAGAACTTCGCAGCTCATCCCGTGGGCTGGGGATACCGAACTGGCGAGCGGGATTTGTGGGTTTCCGCACGGTGGTGCCAAGCCAATGATACTGCCAAAACGCCCCCGTTGTGATGTTGATGCCAATAGCGTACCCGGCAAAGTGCCTTGCTGGTGTTCTTTCCTCCCCCGATTTTTCGCTCCTCCTCTTGCCAATTACCGGATTCCATGGTATAATTACATGAATAGGGCATTTGTCCCGGAATCGGCAGCAGAGGTGAGGCAGCAATGTATAAAGAGACTACGAATCTGCTTATGGTCGTACTTGCGTTGAACGCCTGTGCTCAGCCTCAAAAGACCCTTACCGCCTCACTGAATCAGACATTCGCGCGGCTTCGGAATTCTCCTCGAATCTACTCCTGGACTGCTACCAAGATCTGCTGTGAAATCGATAATGGCGATACACTGGTAATCGATTCCGGCTCGATTTCGGGGATGAAGGTCCGTATTTGTGACCGAACGGGGCGTCCGGAATGCGAAGCGACAGTGGGTGACCTGCACGTTGACGTGACACATGATTCTGAAGATCACACACGGACGATTCTTCTGAATCTCACCTTGCGAGACAACCTTGGACTCGTGACCGATTACGTCCACAAAATTCCATTTCCCAACCCAGATGACGAGGACAAGTGACGGGAAGCTGTTGACTGCAGGCCCATCGTGATTTCCCGCATTCCTATCGTCTAATTTCGTGACGCGTTAACCTCTTGAGTGGTGTCTTGACTTGCATCTTTTTGGGTGGCAGTGCGCCAGGGTAGGGGGTGGTTGGGTGTATGGGTAGGCATGAGCATCCGTTGACCCCCACCCATAAGCATCCGCTAACGCAAAGGTCAAGACGTAGCTCAACTCCGGAGCTTCTCTCTGGTTTTCGGTTTGGGTTTGCTTTTTTGGGTATTCAGTATTGTTTGAATTTCAAGTTTTGTGCTTTGGGGATTTTCCTCCTCACTCCCACTCCTCACTCCCTTCGTGCCCCGGATATATTTTCGGGCTATGATCAGTTCAGAGATGAAAGAGGACATTAAGTCGCGGCTACAAAGTGCCTTCGGTAATCGCCTTGTTTCCGTAATACTTTTCGGTTCACGAGTGACGGGAAGTTCTCGGGAAGACAGCGATCTGGATGTCCTGGTGGTTTTGAAAGGCCCGGTTCATCTTTGGGATGATACCAAGAATGCGGTCACAGCTCTGTATGATCTTCAGCTCGAGCTTGAATACCCCATCCATCCGTTACCTGTCGATGCGGAAATGTACGAGAGGCAAGAGTACGCTTTTTATCGTGCAGTCAAAGAACACGGGGTTGCCGCATGAACCAGGATGTCATCGATTTAATGAAACGTTCGAAAAAGGCTTTGGATACAGCCCGATTATTGCTATCCGAAGACCCTGATGCAGCGGCATCAAGGGCGTATTACTCCGCTTTTTACGCCGTTTCCAGCTATTTTGCTTCATGCGGAAAAGTATTTAACAAGCATTCCGGAGTTGAATCCGCCGTACATCGGGACCTGGTGAAAGCAGGCGTAGTGTCAAGAGAT
>JBEPYC010000513.1:0-2992 GCA_041641555.1 Chitinivibrionales bacterium
AGCAGCGGGTCATGCGCATGGAACCATGCACAGAGGTGTGTTGAGGTATATGGTAGATAGTATTAGGTCCGGGGGCTACGAAACGCGCCGCTCGGGGCGGGTAAGCTCTTTGAGAGGAATCCCGAGATGCTTGACCTTGTAACGCACCATGCGTGAAGTTATGCCGAGTTCACGTGCGGCCGATGCCATATTCCCATTGCTTCGCTTGAGGGCATCGACAATCATGTCACGCTCCAGGGCATCGATGCGTGCGCGAAGCGTTCCGGAGGCGGTGACATTGGTTTGAGTAGGGGCCTGGAGCGTGGGCGGAAGGTTATGGGCATAGATGACTCCATCAGTCGAGAGCAAAACCGCATACTCGATACTGTTCTCTAACTCTCTGACATTACCCGGCCAGTGATAGGCCAAAAGCAGATTGATAGCAGGTGTGCTGATTCTTGTAACCTGCTTTTGCATCCGTGTCGCATACCGGTTCAGGAAATGGTTTGCCAAAGGAAGAATGTCGTCCTTTCGCTGGTTGAGGGGAGGTATATGCATCGGAAACACATGTATACGGTAGTAGAAGTCCTCTCGAAAGGAGCCCTCCTCGACGGCCTTTTCCAGATCTTTGTTGGTTGCGGCAATCAGGCGAATATTGGCTGATTTTGTTTTGTTACTTCCCACGCGCTCGAATTCACGTTCCTGGAGCACCCGAAGAAGCTTGACCTGAATAGACGAAGAAAATTCGCCGATTTCATCGAGGAACAACGTTCCCCCCTCGGCTTCTTCCAATCTACCGATACGAGTGTAGGATGCTCCCGTGAATGCCCCTTTTTCATGCCCGAAAAGCTCGCTTTCGATCAGAGATTCGGAGAGTGCCGCACAGTTGACTTTGACAAAGGGTTTGTCGCGGCGATTGCTGCTGTAATGGATCGCCGAAGCAACCAGTTCTTTGCCTGTGCCCGAGGGGCCGCGGATGAGTACGGTGGTATCGGCCTGAGCGACCAGGCCGATTCGCGAGGAAACCTCGGACATGGCAGAAGAGGCGCCGATAAGATTTTCCGGTCGGAACTTTTCTCCGAGTGCCGAACGAAGCCGCTGGTTTTCCCGCTGAAGGCTTTCGCGCTCAATACGTAAATGTCGTTCTCCCCTGAGATACCCGGCAATCATCGCCGCTACGATACTTGCCATGCGAAGCACGACATCGAGGGTTTCGTTTTTCTCACGGGGAACATCGACCGAAAGTGTGCCAACGGTTTCGTTCTCTATAGATACGGGGACGCATACGAACCCGAGGCCGGATTCGTTTTCTATCGGACGCTGATAAATGCGATTCTTGAACAGCGGTTCGGCGGTTATGTCGGGTACCAGCAGCGGATTCCCGGTCTCGATTACCCGCCCGATCACTCCTTCGCCTTTGGTGTATCGCGCATGGTTTGGTCCCTGCCGGTGATCGCGAAGGGCCGCATGGACTTCCAGGCCGGTATTGTCGGGCAGAAGAAGCATGATGGTTCCACGGAGTAGGCCGGTACGCTGCTCCAAAAGATCAAGGGTCCTTTCGAGCACCTTCGTCTGATCGCCGGAAGCAAGAAGCACGGCGATTTCATATAATGTCACGAGTTCCTCAGGGTTTTCACTCCGGGAAAATGGCATAACCGGTTTCCGATGGCGTATCAAGTTGTTAGGCTTCCGGACCGTCATACCCCCATGCACGGAGCGTGCCAAGTGCCGTTAGTAGCAAGGAATCAGCGCCAGAGAGCTACAAACAGCAGGTCGAGCCCGGAACGGATTCGCTGTCAGGATGCAAAAATGTACTATCGGAGAGATCGTGGTACAGGAACGTTCTTTCGATCGCTTCGTGGGAACCCTGCAGATGATACTCGTCATCGTGCCGGCAGGTACAAAACCGGCCCAATGAATGGATGAAATACAAAATTGTCGTTTTATAATGCTCGCATTCAGTGTTTTCGTTCTTTCTGGGTGATGGCCCGAACATTGCATGATTCATTTCCAATGTCCGGACCAAATCAGAATTAGACTGAACCGATCCCTGGAGAGAGAAGATTGTGGTGTCCGATCCACATCGGAAACATTCACCAGTGGTAGCTGAAGGGTTGACTGCAATGATTCGCAAACAGAGGCTACGCGGTATTCTCGTTGTTTTCTGTGGAACGCTTCTGCCGATGCACCCTGCTGGAGGAGCCGAGCCTGGTGAGACTAAAGGGTCGGAACTGATGGTCTTTGCCGCCGCGAGCCTGGTCGATGTCCTCGGTGAGATTGTCGATGCATTTGAGCACCGGTATGAATGTCAAGTCCGAATCAACTATGCATCAAGCGGTACGCTTGCCCGGCAGGTCGTACAGGGGAGCTCGCCGGACATATACATATCGGCAAACACGCGTTGGATGGATTATGTCGACTCTCGGGGGTATGTCCGAGAGAGTCAGAGAACGCCGATCGCTCACAACGATCTGGTTCTGGTGGCATCGAAAGAAAGCGACAGGGCAGGGGAGACAACGATCGATTCAAGTCTGGATTTCGTGTCACTTGTAGGTACCGACCGTTTGTCCATGGGAAATCCGGCGCATGTTCCAGCCGGAGCGTATGCGCGCCAGTCCCTGGAGTATTATGGATGGTACTCGGAGATAGAATCCAGAATAGTGCCGGCAAAAGATGCACGGTCTGCCTTGATGCTTGTGGAGATGGGGGAGATTCCCCTGGGGATTGTGTATCGGACCGATGCCCTGAGGTCGACCAGAGTCACTGCCACTGGTGTTTTTCCGTCTCACTCACATAATGAGATCGTGTACACTGCTGCAATGTGCGTCGAGACCGACGCTGCCCGATGGTTTTTCGTGTTTCTTCAGTCAGATGCGGCACAAGCGATGTGGGTCAAGTATGGGTTCCGGGTATGATTACCTGAAGTGATCGGGATAGCATGGATCAGCTGTTGCATTTTACAGAATCGGAGATCGCCGCCATCGTTTTGTCGGTACGGGTCGCGTTTTACTGT
>JBEPYC010000514.1:0-2988 GCA_041641555.1 Chitinivibrionales bacterium
CGCGAAGATAGGGTTTTTCCTTCGGAAGAAATATGACTACCTCGGGTTTTTCTACTTTTCCAACAATTCTGACACCAGTAGTAAAAGTGATCGTGCCGGGCTCCTCGATGCGGAATCCGGCATCGTTTGTTTCGACCTCATCAGAACGGGTCTGGGTTCCGTACAAGCCAGACCCGAGAGGGCACAGGCAGAGAATAAGGAGCAGAGCAAGTGGACGCACTCGGGCAAACCCCTCTAAACTCAAAGACTTAGTCTTATGCATAGAAATCTCACTTATCTACAGGTGCTTGTGCTTCCCGCGGTGGTGTCGGACTGAAATTTTCGATATGATCGAATGGATAGGCACCTTCCACAACATCTTCAGGTTTCAGAGGCTTTTCCATTCCCGGAGGATGCGGAAGAAACTGCGTTGCCCGGACTTCTGCCTCCAGATATGGCCGGATGCCATAATGCGAAGAGTCGCGAACGACTCCAAGAGCGAAGACGTTCTTTCCCTTTCTCACCTGACCGGTCAAGTCCCATGAACGGACTTCTTTCACAGACACACGCACAGAATCGGCCAGGAGCGGCTTTTCATTCAGATATCCTTGTGTCTTTCCACAGGTAACCAGGTAGAAACCTGCTTTGGCTGGTGTTTCTGCCAGATAGAAAGACCTTCGGAAATAGAGTGTATCAGCAGGGCGATACGAGCCGGTATCTTGTGGGTTGCCATGCCCGAGCCACATTGGATCGGGAATACCCTCCGGGAACCCATGCAGGGAATCGGATTCGATGTCAGGGATGCGATGAGCCTTTGTCCATGCCGAATCCTCAAAACTCAACGTATGCCAGTTGGGATGCTCCTGAACCGCACACACCCACTGAGGACCGGAACCGAAAGACCGCGAAGCCACCAGTTCGCGTTCCACTCCATACTGATCGGGTGCATATTGATAGAGTCGCACGTAGGCATGTGTGACATAATCTCCCGAGGCATAGTTCTGGTCGGCATAATCCAATATGTCCTGATATATCGAAAACGCCTGCTGCTGAAGCTTGATGCCGATTTCCTGGAATTGTACGATGTACTCCTGCTGTTCGGCTTCGGTGACACCTGCCGGAAACGGGGGTTGCTGGAATGCCTGAATCGCCAGGAGATCGTAGCATCTTCCGCGCAGAAACAGCAGTTTGGCCAGGTGTTCTCTGCATTGCGTGATGTACTCATCCTGGATTGTGTAGGCTTCTCCGATTTTCAATGCCTTCAGGTAATTTTGAAATGCCTGGTCTTCATAACTTTCGATCTGGGTCATAAGCTTGGTTTTGTAGACAAATTCCTCATAGGCATCGAAACCTTCAGGAATAGGCGCGCCGCGGGCAATACTGGCAACATCGGCGTAGATTTCCCCAACACTGAAACCGGTTTTGGTTATGAGGGTACTTGCCCGGCCATAGAAGTCATCGGTCTGCTCATACATGCTCCCAATTTCAAGCGTCTTGAGGAACAGCTCCATCGCCCGTTCCTGGAAGGGGGCAATCTTCTGCAAAGACTCGAGTTTCGCGGCAATAAGAGCAAAGCCCTCTGCCTGCCGGGTGCCTTGGGCTGAAGCGAAAATCGAGGTGAGTTCCAGGTAATTGTTGCCTACCGTGTATGGTAGATAGGTCAGTTTTTTTCGGGACGCCAGGACATATTTGTCGTCGGCTTTTTCTCGTATCGCCAGCTTGATATTCTGTTCGTGGTAATGAAGGGCATTTTCGACAAAGTACTCTTCAAGGGCCTTGGCGATGCCCAGTTCCAGAGCCACCTGCCTCTCCAGCGTCAATCCATCCGGACGCTGTTGCTTCAGAACCGCCACACCAAAGTCTTCGTGGAGCTGCCCCATCTGAAAGATGCTGCGCGTATTCCAGTCCAGGACACCGAACTTCAGTACTCGAGAGTACCGTTTGAGTGCAAGATCGAGCAGATCGGATTTTCGCTCGATCCTTCGCTTATACACGGATTGTGGCTGTACCAGCTCGATATCCTTCATACGTTCATGCGTGATTTCAGCCAATGTGAACTGTGCGTTCGCCGCGTAGTATCGATTCGCGGTGCTGGCATTTTTAAGCCGTTCGTAGGTTTGCACGGCCTCCTGGAGTTGTTCTACCGCTTCATCGGTTTTGTCCTGCATGTACAAAGAGATACCTACCATGCAGAGGGCCTGGACGATACGGTCTTTGTCGTTTCCGAACCGGCGTGAGAACTCACGATTGACTCGGGTGACACTTTCCCAGTCTTTCAGTTTACCGTAAATATCGCCGGCCTTGAAAAGCACGTCGGCTACATCATTGGATTCGGGATACAGCCGCGCGAGTTTCTCGAACGTCATAGCGGCTTCGACGAGTTTTCCCGCATTCTCGAAGCAGAAACCGGCATTGTACATGGCAGTGGGAGCAAGTTCGGAGCGCGGATCGGTGGATACAACTCGTAAGTAGGCTTCACCGGCATTGTCCCACTGAAGCATTTTTTCGTATGACTTAGCCGTTCGGAACCGGGCCTTTGCAAGTAGAGATGATGTACCGTATTTCTGGAGGAGCTTCTGATATGAGAGGATCGCGTGGGACCATTCCCCAACTTTTTCATGGGCAAGCCCGGCATTGTACAACGCGACATCGGCGATTTTGGCCTTGGGAAACTCAAAGGCGACACGTTCATACTCTTCGGCAGCCTCTTTGTACCGCTCCTGTTCTTCGAATGCTTCGGCCATTTTGAACATGGATTCGGCGATTCGAGCGGAGGCTTCTTCTTTCTGGGTTCCGGTCCCGGCCGCATCGCGCATCCGGGAATACCATTGCTGGGCCATGTCGAACTTTTTTTCTTCGTAATAGGACTGGGCGATCATTCTGATTGCATCGAGACGCTCCGGGCTCTCTGGGTACTTTTCAAGCAAAAAGTGATATGCACGGCGGCTTTGCGCATAGGCTTCGTTGTTATAAAAGACAGATGCCTTGATCATAACGACTTCGCTCGCA
>JBEPYC010000515.1:0-2977 GCA_041641555.1 Chitinivibrionales bacterium
TCGTCTTCGGACACTTTCCTGTAGTTTTCAAAATACAATTCTTGCCGCCGTAATACCGCTTCTCCATGCAATGAGCCTGTAGGCGTATGCATTTTGAATTGCTCCTCCGCCTTTTGCTTTTGCATCGCACCGACTTTGCGGTGCAGTGACCGTCGGCCCCTGAATTGCACTCTTATCCAATTGGTTGCTCTGCCATTAACGGCAATCGTGGAAAGGAGTATCCAATGGCTGAAAAGAAAAAAACGATAACAAAAGAAGAATGGGAGCACTCGGCAGGCCAAGGACGGGAAAACTTCCCGGGATTTGGTCGAGAGAGTCCCGATGATCTTTCCGGCGAAGGGGAATACGAAGATATCGGTCCCGATGAATCCTATGGCAGGGACAATTCCGATGAAATGCCGGAGGAAGAGTAGGCGATGTCCCCTCGTATCCCGGGCAGGATAACGGTTCCGCGCGCTGTGTGACCGCGGGTCGTACGCAAGGCTGAGTTCCGGTGGTCCGGAGGGTGGGCCGCCGGCTCTCAGGTCTCTCCGTAGGTGTGTGTGTATGTGCTTACCATGAGTAGTGGTACCTGATTGTTTCTGCACCGGATCTCTGAGAGTCCATATTCAAATTCCCTGCGAATGCCGCCTTTTTCTGTGTTCAATAAATCGCGGAGATGGTACCGGGGGAGACAGAAGAATGGTGATGCTCACCCGGACGTATTATTTTGATTTCTGTATCGAAAAAAGGCGGGACAGACAATGGAGTGTTTGCCCGGTGACAGCAGAAGCTTACGCTCAGTGGCCCAAGAGGAGGTACACCGATGGATTCGACATATGAACAAGTACGATCCTTTCCTGCAGCCAACGCAATCCCCGAGGAGCGCGCTGCATTTATCCGCAAGACCTATGCGCATCTGGCAGGTGCCATAGCCGCCTTTATCGGCATGGAATACCTTCTTTTCCAAACCGGAGTGCCCGAAGCGATGATCAGTTTCGTCTCCGGTGCGCAATATGGTTGGCTGTTGCTTCTCGGAGGATTCATTCTTGCCGGATGGCTTGCACGGGGACTTGCTGCAAGCGGGAAATCTCAGGGACTTCAATATGCCGGACTTGGATTGTATGTGGTCGCGGAAGCATTCATTTTTCTTCCGATTCTGTATATTGCTGCATACTATTCTTCTCCCGATGTTATCCCCACGGCGGCGTTGATAACCGGGCTGTTGTTTGCGGGATTGACGGCAGTGGTGTTCATAACCCGAAAAGATTTTTCCTTTCTGAGGAGTGTCCTTGTTATTGGCGGTTTTGTCGCTATTGGCCTGATTGTCGCCAGTACGATCTTTGGGTTCACTCTGGGGCTTGTGTTTTCAGGTGCAATGGTTATACTCGCAAGTATCGCCATTCTCTATGACACATCCAAGATTCTTCACAAGTATCCAACCGACCGATACGTTGGTGCATCACTGGAGCTGTTTGCATCGGTTGCTCTTCTTTTCTGGTATGTACTTCGTATTGTCATGCGCTTTTCGCGAAGGTAAGAAGTGAATATGGGAAGCAATATCGTATTGATCGGCATGCCGGGATCGGGAAAAAGCACCGTCGGCATTGTTTTAGCCAAAAAGACCGCCCGGAACTTTGTCGATACCGATGTCCTCATTCAGACCAGAGAGAACCGAGGGCTCCAGGAAATCGTGGACACCGAAGGCTACCTTGAGCTTCGGCGAATCGAAGAACAGGTGCTCATCGAGCTTGCAGTGACTGACCATGTCGTTGCAACAGGCGGAAGCGCAGTGTACAGTGCGCGAGCCATGGAACATCTTGCTACAATCGGGAAAGTGGTATTTCTGGATGTCAGTCTGCAGGCATTACGGGCTCGTGTTAGGGATTTTGATTCTCGTGGACTCGCCAGGCCGCAAGGACAAACAGTCGACGAACTTTTCGAGGAGCGACTTCCGCTTTATCGAGAGTGGGCACATGTCACTGTCGATGGGGCCGGTGGAACGCACGAAGAAATCGCTGGGCGGATACTTCGGAACCTGGAGACTTTTTCAACTCATCGACCGAGGTGATTTTTGCTGCCTCGGGACTTAGCTCATGGGTGAGCAACGTTCAGGTATTCCGTTTTCAGGGAATCGGAGCTCTGCAGTCGGTCGTTTCGATTCTCCAATAAAGTCTTTGTTGCTTACGAAAACCAGGCAATGAGGCTGCAAGCGATGTTGTCAAAGTTACGGGGGACTCATGCCAATTGAACGGGAAATACACGCAGAAGGTGATGTTGTGTATGTCAAAGCGTGGGGGGTGGATGACGGTCTCGAGGAAGCCAAAGAGTACGGCCGTGAAGTCGCGAGCGCCTGCGAGACCAATGACTGCAATCTCGTGCTGACCGATGAACGCGATTTAAAGTACCTTCTGTCTACAACTGAGACTTATCTTCTGGCGCAGTTTTATTGCGAGATGGCTCCGAAAGACCTCAAGGTAGCCGTCGTTTGTGGAAAAGAAAACTATCGGGACGGGGCATTCTGGGAAAACGTAGCAGTCAACCGGGGCTTGCTTTTCAAAGCATTTGTTTCCGTAGAAGAGGCTCGGTCGTGGCTGCTGGGCACGGGCTGATCGATCGGCGGCGAAAACATGCGGAAAAAGGGGGCGCCCGGACCAGACAATAACTATATTATGCGCAACGAAATTGCGGGAAGGTCGGTTTTCGACCCGGGATGCATCGATTCTTAATGGGTGCCATGTTGAGAAATTCGGTGATAATTATATACCATGGCACGAAGTTTTCTCTAAAGGGGTACACCCATGAATATCTATGTAGGAAACATCTCCTACGAAGTCACCGAAGATGATCTTCGGCAGGCATTCGGGCAGCATGGCGAGATCGATTCGGTGAAGTTGATTACCGATCGGGATACCGGGCGTTCCAAAGGATTCGGCTTTGTTGAAATGCCGAACTCCGAGCAGGCTCAGAGCGCGATTGCGCAGCTCAACGGAAGCGA
>JBEPYC010000516.1:0-2977 GCA_041641555.1 Chitinivibrionales bacterium
CATTGTACAAAGTAACCGCACTGCCACTCCGGCCGCCGCCCCTGTCAGGTCCTTTGTACGCGGTTCGGGTGTGCGGATCGCGGTGCCGGGGAAGGGGTCGGACAAGGGTCTTGAGTTCGATGTGCACGGACGATTGATAAAGAACGCGCCCGCTTCAGGGCATGGCTACAGTGGTTTTCAGAACTGATCTACCTCTCTGGATGTAATGCGGATTCAGGTAGGTTGTGCTGTGGTGAACACATTGCAACGTACCACGCGGGCACCACCAACGGGTGACAAGCCGAGAACCCCGAAAACGAGTTTTGGCGGTTTAACACTGAGTTAAACCGCCTCCTCCCATCCTTTTCCCCGACACGCTTTCCTGGTCAGTGCCCGGAGGAATGGATTCGCGAATGTATCTGCTGTTTTCGCAGCCGTCCCGTTCGGTGCTCATCGGTTGTTTCGCCCCGGCAAGCATCCGTTTTCTACTCCGTGCCGGGAAATTGCGACCGCTTGCAGTGAGATTCCTCGAAATTGCTCAGCTACCTGTCAAGTGGTTCCCGAAAGCGTTGAGATGTGTAGTACTATCGGTTACTGCCAAAAGAAATACTCCGGACTGGTACCAATCGAAAGGATCCGATCCTGAGGGCTTGTCCCCGCAGCCGGGTCTTCGCCCGAATCTCCAAAAGTCATCCGAGAGGGAACTGTCGAAGTATCTACTGTGGCAATGGTATAGTAGGTGACTCCCGCCGATGAATCGGTGATATCGACCGCAAAGGCCAGATCGGCTTCGGAAGACGCAACCGATTCCCCATAAACAATATCATAGGATATCCGGGATTCCACGACGGTGGTGTCGCTGCAGGTGGAATCGGGGCACACTATATCCCATTCCGTAAGCCTGGCCGGCGAAATGCTGAACCCGTAGGCTTCGATTGAGTACTCCCCGAAATATGCACTTCCAGAGTCATCCCGGAGTTCCGCTCGAGACCAGACGCCCTGTAGCGCCGCGGCAGAGGCTGGGGCCAGATGAGCCTGGATACTCACGGTCCCGACCGCACCAAGCGAAACGGACATCGATGCCGCCCCGGGGGGTGGTGCCGAGGGTCCAACCCAGTCTAAGAACAGTTGTAACGATTGGAGCTGCCCGGAGACTACCGTGATTGCCGTGTCCTTGGCATACAGGAGCGTATCCAATCCCCACATTTTTCCGTACGCCCTCAAGCCGATTGTGTGCTGGGTGCCGCCGGGGCTTGCCGGCAGGTAATCCCAGGACACCGAAACAGTGTCCCCGACCAGTGACTGTATGGAACACGACTCCGACGCCACCGGCGTTCCATCGACATGCAGTTCGCATCGGGTGACACTGTCCTGGATGGGGAAAAACGAGGCATCGAGCATAGAGAACATCGGTTCGAGCTGGATAGAAATGTCGATTGTGGAATCGGCTGGAACCACAAATGTCTCGGTACCGTAGTAGATGAGAGAATCCCGGGTGTCACGACCCTCGACTTTGAGTACCCATTGTTTGACAAGTGCCGCCAGGTTATCGTAGTCCTTTGAGATGGTCTGTGAAGAGTTTCCTGAAACCGCTATCGTATCCCGCAAAGTGTCTTCCCCTGGCGCGTAAAGCTCCAGGTTGAGTGTGGAAAGATCGATGTCGGCACGTTTTGCGAGTGCCCCGACCGGGTTGAGAACGACTCGAATCTCTGCGGTGCCGGTAGCGGAGTGGTCGGGGGAAGGCGTGTTGGGTTGAGCGCAGGAGAGAATCCCGATGGTTATACCGGCCGTGATAAGGTTGTTTCGAATCATATACAGTGCTCCCTCCGTTATGAAATGAAGACGCGAGCATGGATCGGAACAAGGGTGTGCAAAGGTTTAAAACCGATAATTGCAGACCTGCTGTGCCCGAGGATCGCTCATGTGGTTAAATCGGGACCATACCCTGGGTGTGTCGGTTCAAGCGCGCGGGTGATCTCAAGACCAGGACCGCAAAGCAGTGCAACTTCCGAGCCAGCGAGGCACAAAACCCCTCCAGCCCGCTCCAGGCGCATGATCGAGCGTTGGACCCCCAAGGGGGCACGTGTATCTAAAAGAAGGGAATCCAGACACAGCACTGTCTATAAATACCTAAATCGGGGTTAATAAATCGGGGTCGGACCAGCGCAAGTCGTTGAAATTTCACAACATAACACCCAAAAAGCACCGTTTTTGGTACCTATGGGGCGACTTTTGGCCCCATTATTCGACCCATAGGTAGATTTAAGCTCGGGCAGTGTCAGCTATGGACCGAAAAAATGGCCAAAAATTCGGCCCATAGGCTGATTTTGGAGGGGTAAAAATGGCGTATATTCAGAAAAGGCAGGCACTTATAGAGGTCCGACCCTGTATCGCGATATCCTCGCGATAAGCTTGCCCTTGGGCAAGGACTGTGAAGATACCGTAACGTAGTCCTTGCCGGCAACGACAGGCACCCGAAATACGCAACGTCCTTTGAGGTCGAAAAACTCGACAGAACGAGTACCCGGTGGAATCCCTGAAATTTCAACGGAGCGTGCTTCTCGAGAAAACCCGATCCTGCTTGCCCCTGCCGCGAGCCTGCGTGGCTGAGTGGGGGTCGGGGCATCCTCCAAATGAAACGATACTCTGCCTTCCGAGCGATTGTTCCAAACGTATAAACTGAATTTTACATCACGGTGTTCTTCGTATGCGGGCAAGCCAATGTCGGTGACCCGAAGGAAGTGGCCGCTGATTTCTTCAAAAACGGTTTCCTGTACGTATTTGTGAACACGGGTAGACGAGGTGTCGGAGTGCTCCATGGTGTCGCAATACGAAAAGGTCGCATGGAACTGGTACGGACCGGTTGCCTCTCCATCCGAAACCTTACATTGGATGGCTCGGTCATGCTCTACGAGGTGAGCGGATACGGCGCACTCGTGCTGAACCAGGCGCATTGCCGGATCACCAAGGAAACTATAGTAGAAAACACTGGTATACT
>JBEPYC010000517.1:0-2974 GCA_041641555.1 Chitinivibrionales bacterium
ATGAGAACCCCTGGTTGGTCTGGCCCATGAAATCGATACTGGTACTTACATACTATTGGCCGCCAGCTTCCGGAGGTGGTGTGCAGAGGATTCTGAAATTCTGCAAATACCTTCGCGAATTTGGATATGAGCCCACGGTTATTGCGGGACCTTCAGATGCTGCGAAAGCCTCGGATGTGAGCCTGGAACAGGATGCCCGGGGGATTAAAACGATCAGGATAAACAACTTCTTCGATCCCTCCAGGCTTTTTTCAAAGAAGGCTCAAAATCCCTGCCGCAGCGATGATGGAAGAATCCGCAGGAGCGTAATCTCGGAATTAAAGAGAGTGATACTTAACTTCCTCTGGCTGAACATCTTCATACCTGATGCAAAAATCGCATGGTACATACCAGTAAGAAACCGCCTCACTAAGATACTCAAAGCCACTAAATTCGATGTATGCATCTCTACAGGTCCTCCGTACACGACGCATTTGCTTGGGCGGTTCGTTTACCGTAAGTGGAAGATCCCCTGGATTGCCGACTTTCGTGATGCCTGGGAGCAGAATCCGGCATATAATATTGCGTTTCGGCTGCCGCACGCAATCGGATTAAACAGGTATCTGGAAAAGCGTGTGCTCAAAGATGCAACCCGGGTTATCACTGTGGGGCCCTCGCTGGCCAATCTGCTCAAGCGAAATCAACATTCTGCTCGAGTCGAAATTGTCTATAATGGATACGACGAAAGCGATTTTGCCGATCTTCAGTATGCTGAAAGCCGGTCGTTTCGCCTGGGTTATTATGGCGAATTCATGAACCACAGAACACCTGTTCGTTTTCTACAATCATTGAGCAGCCGGCTCGCTGAGGATTCTCCGTTCTCACGGGACTTTAGACTTTACATATGCGGGCCAGTCGGGGAGCTTGCGTTGGCAACACTACGCGAGTTGATACCAACTGAGAATCTCGTCATTCAAGGCAACATTGCTCATGCCGAATTAATCAAGCAATATGGATGCGAGCAAGTGCTTCTCTTCTTAATCGAAAACTCAAAACACAATGAGATCATGATTACAGGCAAGTTGTTCGAATACTTGAGAACAGGGTGGCCAATTCTTGGTTTCGGTCCTGTTTCCGGCGATGCCGCTACCATTATTTCTGAGGCGAACAGTGGCCGGATGTTCGAATTCTCTGATGATCAAGGTCACGTGGACTGGCTCCTGTCTATTCACAAGCAATGGTCATCTGGAATGTTGCGCCCAAGAAAGAGTTTGCCGAAAAAGTATGACAGGCGCGCTCTCACCCGGGATTTGGCCGGGATTCTTCATTCGGTAGGAGAAAAAATGCTCTCCTGATCCGACCTGTCTCCCCGAATGATCTCGCGCATCAGCGCCGCCACAATAATACACTGAACCCATCCCAAGTACTGTATACCTGGTGAAACCCACCAGTACGGCTGCGGTCACAAGCATACCACCCCGCACCTATCGCGCGAGCGGCAAGATGTGCCGGGAGCAATTCGAGTCTACCAGGAGGGGTTCCATTCCTTTGAATAGGAAAGTATACTATGGGCATACATGGCTAAGGTCATTGGAACACATAACCTTAGGTAGCTTGATGGCGCGTCATTCGATTAACAACAGAGCTTGCCGCTGACTGCAATTTCTGTCACTGGATCGTGGCAAACCAGCGAGAAATATTTACGAGATAATCAAATAGGAAAAGAGTGGGTCGGTCAAGGAAATTCAACGACTATGGCAGAGAACAACGGAAAAAAACGACCGGGAATCATTCCCAGCATCAGCTATGCGGGATTGATCGCCATGCTCTCGATTTACATGGTGAATGCCGTTCTTAATTATGAAGTAAAAACAGGAGGCGATGAGCATCAGTATCTTCGAATGGCGAACTCATTTCTCGACGAGCGATTCGATATCGGGAATGAAATCTACGAGATTCTGGATGACGGTTTCCCCGACGAGAGATCCCAAATAAAACTTTATGAGTTTGATAACCGCAATCCCGATGGAAAGGTCGTTCCCCAATACTCCGTGGGCATTGCTCTGATTCTGACACCATTTTACGCCGTCTCGGGACAGCAGATCTGGTGGGTTGTGCCGGTGTTCTTTGATATCGTGCTGATTGTTTCCCTGTTTGTTCTTACCATCCGGATTCTGGAAAAGTATGAAAAGAGTGTACGCTATGCCGCGGCACTACTTACGGTGGCATCATACGGAACGATCGTGAATTTTACCTTTGGTATTCGGCGCGACGGTATTGCCGCGGTTATGACCACGCTGGTTTCGCTCATTGTCCTTGAAGCGTTTCGGAGGAAACGGGCATGGCTTTGGCACCTCGCGGCCGGAACAATCGCTTTTCTGGTGACTGTAAAGATTACCTATGTTCTGCTGTACCTGCCCTATTGTCTGTTGCTGTTCACCGCGGTTCGGAAAGAAGGCGTCGGGCGTGGCGAGGTGCTGCGTCATGGGGCAATCACATTGATCGTACATGCGGTCGTTCTTGCGCCACTTTTTCTACATAATGCCTATTCCACAGGTAATCCGTTTCTCCTGACGCAACTGTCGGGAGAAACAAATACCTTCAAGCCGCGGGGGGATACAGGTAGTTCGCTTTTGCGTAACCTTACCGTACTCCTGCAATCGCAGTCGCTTGCCCTGAGCCCCAATTCTTTACCGAGTTGGTCATCGGTACTGGTTGGAGTAATTCTACTTGCGGGCGTATGGCCTCTCAGGAAATCGCACTATTTCAAGTTCTGGGTACTCCCAACGATTTTGCTCTTCTACGGGTTCCACGTGCTTACCCGAAGAGCATGGTATGCCTACTACATCTATCTTTCTCCCACCTATGGGCTGCTGATGGTCATGTTCAGTTGCGGAATACTTGCTGCCTTCTCCCATCTCAAGAAAAGAGGAGTGCTGGTCCTGAGCGCGGGCGCTATCGTCCTGCTGCCGTTTCTGGCCATCAAGGCCTATCG
>JBEPYC010000518.1:0-2970 GCA_041641555.1 Chitinivibrionales bacterium
TCGGCAAGTTGCTCTTTATACTCATCGTTTTTGAGATGAAAGAGCTTGACGTAGACTTCAGCAGTTTCCTTGTCACGCTTAGAGGCAATCAAAACGTCGGAAAGTTCAAGAAGTGCCTGTTCCCACTTGGGGTCTACTTTGACACATGCCTGATAGGCATCGATGGCCTTATCCAGAATGCCAACGGTGGTAAAGGCGCGGCCCATATCAAAGAGAATGTCCTTTGTCGGAGGCCCCAACGCTTCGGCCCGGCTCAGATGCTCCTTTGCTTTTTGTTTAATCCGCAGGCGCAGGTAGGCGATACCCAGGCGATAGTGCCCTTGCGTATTCTCGGGATCGAGTTTCAGGAGCTGCTCGTACTCGGTTTGTGCATGCTCCCATTTGCCATTGAGATACCGAATGTAGGCGATACGTTCCTGAAGGTGGGCGTTTGTTTTGTACAACTCACGTTCCCGGAGGTAATGGCGCAATGCAGCGGTTTTGTCTCCCAGCGCGTATCGGGCATCGGCAAAATACCTGTTTACCTCAGGGTAGTCAGGATCACTGTTCAGGACATCATTCAAATATGTGACAGCCTGCTGCGGGGCGTTTTTGAGGAGATACAGCCGAGCGAGGGCGACCCGCGCCGCGTGCTTGTCTTCCATAATGGGTAAAGCCGAATTGTACATCTTGTAGGCATCATCGTACATTCCCGCACCGACATATATGTCGCCAAGCCCCATTAGCACCCGCGGATCCTTTTTCTCTTCAGGGTAGCAGGTTTCCAGGTGCCGACGAGCGTTGAGGGTATCTCCGAGGTGCAATTCCAGAAGACCCAGTTCTTTTTGAAGGCTCGTGTTGGTCGAAAACCGGCCTTCGACTTTTTTGAGGACCTTGGCGGCTTCTGCAGGTTTTTCCGAACGTTTCAGCGCCAGAGCCGCCTTTTCATGGACTTCGTACTCGTTTGGCAAAAGCTCCGTTCCCCGAAGGAACTGTTCGGCTGCGGCGGCAAAATTGTTCCGATCCACCAGAAGATCACCAAGCTCGATAGCAGCATACGGATCTTCGGGCATGAGTTCGGCAGCAACCTTCAACGCCTGCACAGCTTCTTCGTATTTGTTCTGCAGCTGAAAAGCACGTCCCTTCTCGAAATACGCCATCCCATTGTGCCTGGAAACGCCAAGAGTCTTCTCGATATACGTCAACGCTTCTTCCGGCCTCCCGCGGTCATTGGATGAACGAGCAAGATACAGGAGTGCATCGACATTGTCCGGGTCCGTTTTGAGCATTTCTTTGTATGCCCGTTCGGCTTCGGCTTTCTGACCAAGCTGCTCGAGCACTTCAGCTTTTTCTTTAAGGAGCGCAAGAGAATTCGGATTTTTCGATTCACCCAGTCTTGCAATCCGAAAAGCTTCGTGGTAGTTCTTGGCTCCCCGAAGTGCTCGAGTGTAGTGCAGGTAGAGCGGCGCGTACTCGGGCAGGATATCGAACAGATTCCGAAAGTAATCGGCAGCCTTGCGATACCGGTTCGCACGCATACTCGCCTTACCTCCAAGGTAATAGGCAAGTTCCATACGAACATCGCTCTGCAGGAGAGCCCCATAACGCTGGGCGGCTTCGGAGGACTGATCACCCCGTGAGTACTTATCCAGAAGAATGATCGCTCCGAGTTCTTTCAAGCTTCGCGCATCTTTGCTCAGAACCGTCATCGAGAAAAATCGTTCCATGTCTTTTTCGAGCTTTTTCCCGAGTACATCGAGCACCTCCAGCGCCATCGAGTCAAGCTTTGGCCCCGTTTCTTCCACGGGAAAACTGCTTTCGATGGTTCGAAGAATACTGTTGGAGGAGACTTTGAGGACTTCGACATAGTATTGAACGGCTCTGTCGTTTTCGACAAGCTCGTATTTCTGGTCGATAATATAGGAACACCCCAGCTTACGGGCCACGCTCAGATATGAGGCGACCGGAATCTCTCTGTCCAAAGCGGTGTAGGAGCTGATCTCCGATGTAAGCGTCTCACGCGAGACGACATCGAGCTGCTGCAGCCCGTTGAGGCGAAAATGAAAGACCTCTTCGCTGAGTGCAGCAAACCACCGGGCTTTCTCACTTTTTTGATAGGAGACATCCGTGGGCCGACTGACTATCACGGACGTGACGTGCTCAGTTTGAGCCAGCAGGACGCTGTTTCCGGAAAATTCGCCGGCTGCGATCATGAATACTGCTGTCAGGATCTTAATACGCATAGACAACCCATTCTCTCCAAAATTGTACTTCCAGCTTTCGGAGGTCCTCCACACACAGGTACCTCACGGATTCAGCGAAACATGAACGCTCGACATCGGTTAGCGTGCACTGCAAATGCAGGGCTGAAATCATAGTGCGAATGCCGTGCCACGGATGCAATCCGCTCTAAGAAAACCATCGAGATTTCGTGAAATGAGAAGCACTTAAGGCGCTTCCCCGAATATACATATATAACATATATGACAAGCGACATACCAGAGCTTTCGGGACTTGTGGAAACAGCCTTTCCGATCTGCCGGAAACCGCATTCTGAAGGCAGAAAAAAGCATCAGGGGCCAAGCTGAGGAACCTCCGGAACCAACTCTCATGAAGGTACAATCGGGAACATATAATATTTTCCTGCTACCAATCCGGCTCAATCCGGATCGATTTCCCCACGCGGGACCGTCAAACTATGGAGCATCGCGTTGTCTGCGCTGGTTTTCAAGCACATCGGTCCTTCGGCAAATGATCACTGCCGTGCACTGAACATGCCGAAGTGAGTGCGGTCGACGGGCTCACCCGGCAGCGGCAACTCGATGATTACCCATGGAAGCTATGCATTAAGCTGTATCAAAGGGTTACAGCGTCGATAATCAGTACACACAGTCTAATTTTATCATTCGGAACCCGGCCTGCAAATGCGTTTTCCATTATTGGTCCCCATGAAGAGAGAAAGCGAGAAACCATGAATCGAGAGCAATTTCT
>JBEPYC010000519.1:0-2963 GCA_041641555.1 Chitinivibrionales bacterium
ACGGTGCCCGGGCCATGTTTCCGGGTTGTACCCGGTTTGAATACCACTGAATCATTCTCATTCATGGTAACTGAATCCACTTCGGAAATCCAAACTCCGTTTGCATGTCTGATGGGGCGATTGGCCCAGGCGCATGCGCCCATCCCCCCCCCCGGTCGTGGCCAGGTTGCGGCAATGCTGCCGACCGAGTCCATCGCCAGCGTGAGATCCGGTACTGAACTTACTATCGGCTCCGTGGGATTCGAAAACGTAAAGGTATCGGGTTCTGCAAGCTGTATACCGTTATTCCGTAAAGGAAATCGAACTCCTTCGACCGATGCCGTAGGGTTTCCAAACAGGTTACCCTTCCACGCAACAACCAGGAAGTTTTCGTTCCGGGCTATCGCTGTTCCGCGGACCCCGGCCCCCTCGGCGATTCGAACCGATTGCACGTCGGGTACGGCCCCTACGGTCACAATCGTATCCAGGTAGACGCCGTCGGACGCCCAGTGGGCCGCGGCAAATCGGCTGACGGTGTATGCGGTCACCGGCGCATCATCCCAATAGGTGTATTCATTTCCCACGCTCACTCCCGAATCGATAACACCGGTCCGCAGCTTTACAAGATAAGGACGATAGAGAGCATAGAAAAGGTCTTTCCGGTCATTCGGAGGATTAACTCCTCCGCGAGTATAGGTAACAAGAATGCGACCGACACTGTCGACCGCGACGCTCATATTTCGGTAGGAATTCTCATTCGTGCCGTCGGAGGCCACGGTATCGTGATCAATCTCAACCATCCCGGCCGGAAGTGAACGCATTTTCCTGAGCAGGATCGTGGAATTTCCAACGCGATGGGCCACCAGGAAGGTATCGGCGGCAAACCAGCAGAGAGAATGGTACGGCGTACTGCCGGTGATGATATCATTTCGGTTATACGCCTCTGTGCCGTTTACCGCCCACAGCGTCCCGGCGGCATTCAAATCAACGAAACTGCAGACACTCCCCTGAGCACCCGAAGCTGCATGCAGATAGGTAATATCGGGACGACCGAGATCAAATACCGTAGTCGGGGTGCCCTCGTCGAATCCTGATGAGAGTAGCGTGAGGTCTCGGTAGCGAACTTCATTCAGCAACTCTCCGGGAGTTGCCCAGTAGATACGAAACTGATTGTACCCGAGGTTTGTTACGGCACCTGCATACGCATCCGATCCACCCGGTGCGGCATCGCCGTAGATTTTTACCATCAGCCATTGTGCGATGTCGAGGGTTATGGAATCGGATGCCAGAACATTTTCAGACAAGTCGAAAAGACTGAAATCAGTAAGGTCCCGCACACCGGCCGACGCTCCGATATTCAACAAAAAAACGGCGAATACGATCCCGACAACCCGACCGGCACATCCGGGGGGAGGTGAAACCCTTTGCATGTCTGAACGTTTATCACGCATACCGTCTCTTCAGAGCCAAAATCCGGAGCCCTGCCGGGAACCCGAATTTCTGAAACTCCTTGACACTGATTTTCTCTGCCCGAACATCACTCCGAGTACCCTTTTTCGAACACGTCGCTTGTAGCTCGCGCCGGGACTCGTAACGACACTCTGCAGCAGGGTGGGTTATGCAAGCCCTCCACCGACATGGTTTCTTCTGCGGGCATATGCAGTCTGAGATATGTCGTCAATCGCGGCCTGCTCCTTGATCTTCATTTCATGGCGCCAGGCACGGTATCTGCGTTCCTTGAGCAGCTCCACGGCTCTGCGCCTTCTACTGGTCGAAATCAGTTCCTCCCGCACATTTTCCCTCTCTTCGCGCAGGTTGTCTATATCACGCCCCTTCTTGAGCATTTCCAGCTTAAGACGATGCCGGTACGCAACCGATTGCCGAAGAGAGTCAACATTGTCCGCAGTGCTACGCCGCATCTTCTGAGAAAACTGCAAATCACTGAGCTTGGCATGAAGAGCTTCCATTTCGGCTCCAAGTGACTGCAGAAGCCTGTTCTTCTCGGCCAGACGAAGCTTGACGGCATCCTCTTCTCGTGCACGCGCCTCAAGCAACGCCTCAAGCTTGAAACTGAAGCGCTTCACGATGCACCCCCGACCATCTTGTTGATCTGTTCGAGAACACGAATGCTGTCACTCAAGCCGGTATTCTCATCTCGGGACTGCCGCAAGAATTTGGTTATCGGCTCGTGGGCTTCGACTGCTCTGTCAACTCTCTTGCTTGAGCCCTGCGCGTATGCTCCGATCTGAATCAAATCTTCGTTTTCCTCATAGGCGGCCATCAGATCTTTTACACGCCCCGCGACCTCCGAATGTTCGGGAGTGACGACATCGGACATGCATCGAGAAATGCTCTGAAGCACATCGATCGCCGGATAGTGATTACGGTGCGCGAGACGCCGGGACAAAACAATGTGCCCGTCCAGAATACTTCGAGCCGCATCCGCAATTGGCTCGTCCATATCATCTCCGTCCACAAGGACTGTATACATTCCCGTAATCGTGCCCGCATCAGAATTACCCGCACGCTCCAGAAACGCCGGAAGCATCGCGAATACCGACGGTGTATATCCCTTCGTTGCCGGTGGTTCTCCCACCGCAAGACCGATTTCGCGTTGCGCCATGGCAAGGCGAGTCACCGAGTCACACAGGAACAGGACATCATTACCGAGATCACGAAAGTACTCCGCTATGCTGCACGCTACCATTGCGCCTTTCAGTCGGATCAATGCTGGTTTGTCCGATGTGGCGACTACGACGATCGACCGTCGCAGCCCTTCTTCACCCAAATCCCGTTCTATGAACTCACGGACCTCGCGTCCGCGCTCCCCGATCAGGGCTATCACATTGATATCCGAACGACAATTCTTTGCCAGTTGACCCATAAGCACACTCTTACCGACTCCGCTTCCGCTGAATATGCCGATTCTTTGGCCTTTGCCCACTGAAGTGAAGCCGTCAATAGCTCTGATTCCGGTTTGCAAC
>JBEPYC010000520.1:0-2962 GCA_041641555.1 Chitinivibrionales bacterium
CGCCAATAGGCGCCTGCACTCTCTCTGGCAAAGCATGGAAATGGCATGAAGGTTGCGACAGTGGAAGAAAACTATTTCAAAAACGAGAATCAGATTCGGAATTGCTCCAGACAAAACCAGCGGGATACGCCATGAAAGTATCGTGCCCGAAATTCGAAAACCAGAAATTGATTCCTTAAGAGTACTCGTGTAATGGAAATAATAACAACCCTCCACTGGTCATCGGAGAGCATCTCCCCAAATGTAGTCGAACGAAACCGCCATGGCGAAAGTACCGTTTGAATCGTATGCCAACTGAAGGTAATCCCGGGCGTCTCGGATATACGTCTTATAAAAGCGCGGGTTCCCAGCATTAGGATGGGGCCTGGTCGATTCCTCTTCCGGTCATAGCATAGCCGCGCAAAAAAATCCATAGATGACAAAAGAGCGCTTTCCAAAAACGGGAAGAAATGCCAGAATCGCAATGGCGGAGGGAAGCGGTTGCACACGGAACATGAATCACTGGCTGGGAGCGCCGTTGAAAATAACCGGTATTCCAAAACATGCATCCGCTTTTTTTGTCAGCCAAGGTGCTGCAGCGGCTTCTTTTCTTCGGAATGTACCTCTGCTGACTTCTTCGCAACAGGTTCAATAAAGCGAAACAGATCTTTGTAGAAGTCCGGATGACCTTTGCAAATAATAGGGTAGTGAGAGGCAAAATCTCCCATTTCGTGAATGCCGTCGGGGTACCCGGAGACGATAACCGCGGGAATGTGCCCGTAGAGTGCTGTAATGGACTGGAGAAGCTCGACACCATTCATACCGGGCATATAGAAGTCGGTTACCACAATGTCAGGCCGAAACCCGTTTCGCATGTCATTGATCAGCTCACGCGGATCGGTATATGCCCGGGTGTTGGACATACCATGCAGCTCGAGAATAAGTGTGTGAGATGCAAGAATGGTGTCTCGGTCATCGACCAACGCAATTGAACACATAGGTTCCACCCTCCTGGTTTTTAATGGGGCCATTACGCTCATTTTACTCCAATCCCATGCGAGAAAAATCAGCACTGCGCAATAGTATGCAATTGACGTGCCTTTTTTTGAGTATAGCTGCATGATGGATCAGGCTGCTCCAGTCGAGTATGAGCATAACGGGAGTGCGACGGAGTCATCTCCCGTTGGTACTGAGCATAATCCAAGTGCGATAGTGGCATCCCATTCTGGCAAATCAACTACCGGAGTTTGCCGGGGCCACCCTGCAGACTGGGTGAATTCGTTGTTGCATTTGTACGGACGAGCGCCTTTTTGGGCAAGAACGCAGGAATGTACCGGCTACTCATCTTTTCACGGTTCGATGGAAAACCCTTTAGGGGTGGTTTCTACGTAGTAAAGAGCATCGAAGTCCTTGCCGAGACAAGGGATCTCCGTTTTGTGCCAGGTCGAATGTATCGCGGTATCGCGAACTCTGTAGCCGCGGGCCTTGTTACGCTCCAGTACCTCGTGGATGTGTGATACCAGATAATACCCGGCTGTTCGGTACCGGTGCTTCTGGGCTTTCTCGATATACCTGGCGCGGGTATTCCGGGTAGGATTGGTTGGTTCCTGAAAATCTGTTGATTTTCATACACCTGTGCTCAGACGTGTTGAATTTTCAACAGGGACGGGTGACCGAAGTGCGTTTTTTGGCGTTTAATGAGCACTTTCTCCTTGGCATGACCTTTGACTGTATATGTCACCACGAGTCCTTCTATCCACCGCAGAATGTTTTCAAGGAGTTACCTATGCGTCTAAGAAGTCTTCTGACCATTTCGATCGCTTTAGTCGGGGCATTGGCCATTGTGGGATGTAATGCATCGGAAACCGCTGAGACCGCCGACCAGTCGACTCCGAAAGCAAATGTCCAGGGCGATCACCATGGGCACGACCATGGAACCCACGGACACGGGGCTGACGACCATGGAGCCCATGCGCAGGAAATGAGTGCTCAGACTACCTGTCCTGTGATGGGAGGAGCGATCAACAAGAAGCTTTATGCCGAGGTAAACGGAAAGCGCGTTTACGTTTGCTGCGAAGGATGCATCTCACAGATCGAAAACAATCCGGAGAAATACCTGAACAAACTCAGGGAAATGGGGCAGAAAGCCGAGGCGATCTGATCAGGGGAGAGAACCTCGAAAACGGCATGCCCGGCCGGTCATTGCCAATAATGCCGGCTGGCGTGCCTCCACACCAGTAAGAGAATTCGGGCAGGATTTGCATGAACAGAACAACAAAACAGCCGACAACCATTCTAAAGGTCGGCCTGGGGCTACTGGTGCTTTGTGTGGCGCTTCCGGCAGGAGCACAGTTCGATTCTCTTTCCGGGTGGCTTCGGATGGCACAGAACAACAACCGTGAGATTGTCGCTGCAAAGTCCAGAGCACACGGGGTCGGAAAAGAGGTTAGTATCGATCCAGCGCTTCCCGATCCATCGGTCACCGGCGGGTACTTTTTAAGTCCGGTTGAGACCAGGGTTGGCCCGCAACAGGGAAAAATCGGTGTTTCTCAGAAAATTCCATGGCCGGGGAAACTGCTCCAGAAGAAGAACATTGCGCGGAGGGAACACGACGCCGCGCGGGAAGGGATCCGAGAGGTCGAGGCCAAGGTGTTTTCGGAGGTGCGAAGTGCTTATGCGGAGTACTATGCAGTCGGTCGGGAAATAGAGATTACCGGGGATAACCTGGAGCTATTACAGCGAATGGAGTCGGTGCTGCTTTCTCAGTACGCAACAGGCGCCGCTGCGCAGGTCTCGGTGCTTAAAATTCAGGTGGAAATGGCGATGCTGGAAGATCGGCTGCGGGGACTTGAGTCCAGGGCAGTCAAACTCCGGCAGTCTATCCATGTGCTTCTGGGAGGTGATTTCGATACGGATATACCGTTTCCCTCCGAGCTTTCACCGCTTGAAGTCCCAACCGATACACAGCATCTCGTGAACCAGT
>JBEPYC010000521.1:0-2931 GCA_041641555.1 Chitinivibrionales bacterium
CAAGTCGGGACGCTTGCATAACCGGCTTTCTCCCCAGCTCCCGGGTATTATCGGCGAGCATGTTCCCAACCTGGTTCGAGAGCTACTGACCTCTCGTGATCTTGAGATCGATGCAATCAACCATTGGGCAATTCATCCGGGAGGGGCAAAAATGCTCGATGCCATTGGTGAATCACTGGGATTCAGACACGGTCAGCTGGATGTTTCTGCAGGAGTACTCCACGACTATGGCAATATGTCTTCGCCAACCACTCTGTTCGCGCTGGAACGAATTTTAGAGCAGAAACCCAGACCGGGCGATTGGATCGTTTTAATCGGATATGGTGCCGGATTGTCGGTGTACGGATATCTGGTAAAAGTCTAAGGGCGCGTGCCAATTACGAGTACCTGTCCAGTACTCTTCTTATTCTCCTGATGTCCAGTGAGACGTTGCCTATTCGCGGCGGCCCGCCGATTTCTTCATGCCGGTAAATCCCCCGCAACAGGTGCCGCGGGTAGTTTCCCTGCCCTACGACTTGCATTCGCAGTTCGTATAAACTGACAGAACGGGGTCCCCGCGCGGCGGCGCCTATGGCCTGTTCTGCCTGGGTAAACGTTTTCCCCGCAATACTTACCGGATCGGGAACATGGGTTTCGGTGTAGCCTCCCGCGGGGGGTGCGTCTCCGGAATAAACAAGGTCGGTGCTGAGAAACAGAATGTGCGCCGAAGTTCCGAACAGGGAGACAACCGTTTCGGCACCTCCCGCATTCAGTGTCAGTGCCCGAGCCCATTCCGGGCGCTCTTCACATACGTCCAGATCGCAGACTCCCGCGCAATGCACCACATGCGTGGGATCGAACCCCCGGGTGAACTCACGGATCGCGGCGATGTCGGTAATGCAGATTGGGGCAACGTTCCATCCCCCGGCCTTTCTTCGAGGGAAACACCGTGAATGGCGGTTTACATCGACAAAGTCCGCATACGCCGCCCCGGCTATGAGCCCCAGGCAAGGGAACCGCGACAACCCGCCAAGGCACTGAATACTTCCTGGTGTCGGCGCGCACAAGCGACTTATCGGCCGACTGAGGGGATCGGGGCTCGGTGCCTTAATCGGTTTCGTGGGAAAAACGCCTGCCCATGCCACGTCTGAATGGCTGTGAAATAATCACATCATGTCAGTGAGTCGGGTTTCTTGGCCGGGCTGATCGAGAGCGAGCCGTCGTGATCCGGATACCGTTTGGTGACAGAGAGCCGGCTTGTAGAAAACCAAACAGGTACTTGCTTTCTCAAAATGCCCTGATACATATTGGATGTTATCACGTTGACTCATACTTCTCAGTCCGGCATGACCGGACACAAGACACATAATCATTCCCGAATCATTCGGGAACCCACATTCCTTACGGTAAGCCGGCGGAGTCAACCCGGCCCCCTTTTTCAGATGCGCTGGAATTGCCGTGCAGGCACGGTCCTCGGTTCGCCGTCGTGCATGCTGTGGCTTTTTTGATTTTGTCCACGCGGTGCATGGTGCAGGGTGCACCGTGTGCCCGCGGTCATTTCTCTCAAACAAAGGAGTGTGGTAGTATGTCTGTGGTAAAGACCCCCGAACATCATTACAGTGAGCATTACCCTAACATCGAGGCGATTCCCGTCGATAAGCTCTCCCCGATAAATATGCCGGAGGAGGCTGCGATGCAGGAAGGGTACAGGGTTGCGGCCTTGGTAGACAAGTACGGCGACAGACTGGCCGTTTCGGATATCAAGCAGATCTATCTTGATACCATCCATGGCCGTGCCGGCGCGTACGCTTATGCCGTTGCGACTCTATCGGCTCTGATAGAAGTAGGGGATGAAACAAAAGGGAAATACAAGAATCTCATCAGGGAGTCCTATGATGTTCGGCGGAAACTGTTTGCCACGATGGACTACGCCTATCGTGATGATACGGCAATGCTTGAAACAATAGCCCAGATCAAACGAGGAAAGAGCATTCTTGACCTTAACAGAGACCTGCTGGCGATCGAAACATTTGGTAAGGAGTATGGCAAAAGGCTTGCTGAGGCAAACGCGAATATGGACCTGTTCAAGCGAGCCGGAGAACTCCATGCGGAGATCGCCTCGACAATGGCACGGATGGATATCCACCCAGAGAAGATCGACACCGCAAAGGTGACAACGGCAAAGGCATGGACCTACCTTTGGGAGGCACTCTCGGAGATTTATGCTGCCGGACGATTTGTTTTCATGGAAGAGCCTGAGACAGAGGAGCTTTTTTACATCGATTATTTGCAGAAATTTGCCGGAAGGAAATCTTCCGGGGAAACCGATGTCGAGGCTGCGACAAATGTGAGCTGACCGATGGCCACAGGGTGGAAAGCCGCAAAATCGCTTGGGCGGCTTTCCGCTTTCTGCAACAAGCTAATCAAGTATTTCATCCCTGTTCACCTTCAATGGGGGGCTATGGACCTCTATCAGGGGGGCATTTCACTATTCCGGAGCGGTAGCCAGCCCGCGTAAGGCTTGGCGAGGTCTGTCAGTGGCAGTTGAGGCCCTGTGGCAGGGGGCAGGTATCCACTGATAAGGCCGCTTTCCATATTTGGCCTACCGCATTCCACTCCCCATGCGGCGCCGGCACGCAGCATTGCAGCATTCCGGCATATCGGTGAGCTTTTTTCACCGTGTACATGCAGGTATATCACCATTGGGGAAAGGGCTTCCCACACTTAGCTTCAGGGGTTCGGAGATGTTGGGTGGGTCAATGTCTTGATATGCCGGGTCGTTTCTTCTTCTTGAAAGCGTTCTGGGGGCTGGGCGAGGCTAAGCAATCAATCATGATAGGTGATCTATCTTCGTTTTGGTGAACACACCGAATCCCCCCAAGAGATTATCTTGGATAACAACAGGAGGTGTGTTTATGGCACGACGAAAGTATGACCCTGAATTCAAACGTG
>JBEPYC010000522.1:0-2904 GCA_041641555.1 Chitinivibrionales bacterium
AATTCATGAATTCCCCCGAATCTTCCCTTTGAGAATCTCGATATTCTCGATTGCATCCTGCACGGCTTTTGTCTGATAGTGATTATTATACGCAATCGCCTGGCTGCTGGTCTTTGTTCCCAGAACCAGTTGTTTTTCAACAATTTGGCTCATTTCTTCGGGGGAGTATTTGTAATCGTACCGGTTATTCCGCGCCGCGATTCGGTCTTTGGGGCTTTTGCGCGGACCTTTGGGGTACCAATGTTCTAAATTCCGTCCGCTCAACCGCATATACCCCTTATCGGTCGTAGCGTATGCCTTGAACGGAAACGCGTGCTCCACCGGAGGAATATCGGTGTTCACCACCCCCACACCGGCATCCTTAAGTGCCTGTAAAACAAAGAAAGTGTGCCAGCTTATGTGACGGAATTCTATATGTACATCCATGCGCATTTTGGTCGCCACCGATGCCACGTTGAGCAGATAGTCCAGCCGTTTCTGACTCCGATACAACCGGTCTTCGAGTTGAATCAGAAACGAGAAGAACCGCCCGGTCTCCACCAGCGGACTCACCGCCGTAACATGTTGCATCATAAGGGCGCAAGCATCTTTGGCGTCCCAGCTCCGGGTGTGCGAGATATCCCGATGCACCTTCACCGCATACTGCATCGATTCCTTGCTCCGCCGCTCGACATCGACAAAATTATCAAGCATCGGCTCGCGATAAAACGTATTGTTTATCTCCACAAACGAAAAGTACTTCTGATAAAACCGCAACCGATCCTGCTCCTCTCGCTCCTGGGGCGTCCGGGGCCGTGACTGTTTCGGCGGATTGAATCGCCCGATCCAGTCCTCGAAGTAATACCCCGAAGTCCCGATATAATAACCACTTGGGGATATATCGGGGGGAGTGCGGAGCGGGTGCCAATCTACCGTTTTCATTCTCTTTTCCAGATGTCCTTAAGGTAATAGGCGAGGAGTTGGTAGGGACTCCGCGCCCCTAAGACCCCGCAATGAAAATGCCTGTATCATCCCCCCGTTTTGCTTTTCTATTCCTTTTGCCCTCGCGGGGCAGTCAGGCGATGACCGTGTTTTTTGTGCGCTGATTCATCGTATCCCATCGCTCTTTCTGAATGGAGGAGATCGGCCTTAGAAAAAGATTGCGATCTTGTTCCTTAGCAGGGAGCGTTGCGAGAGGACCGACGCGTTGGGTACGGAGTCACCCAACATAGCGCGGGCGCCCTCGTAGAAAGGGGGTGGGTCGGGGACCTCGGCTCCGACCAGGGGGAAACGTTCCCCCACCAGATCAAAATGGCGTTTTCCCCATACTCTTTTTTCGAGCGCTTGGGTAGTTGTTTCTTCGCTTTTTGCCTTCGTTTGCGTAGTTTGAATTTTGATGATTCGGATTTGTCTCGAATTCCGTGCTTCGAATTTTGAATTTCAATTTCTATTCCATTTTTACATGAACCGCACTTTTCACCGAATCAAACGGCATTTTCTCCCGCACTTTCGAGATACTTTCGCTGAGCCTGGCCTGCTTATTTTCCCAGACAGTCTCGAATAGATTGAGCTGTCCGGTCTCCATGCAGACCCGTTTTCCGATCAGTTTGATCGATTTGATCGCCACCCGCCGAGTATATGCCTGCTCGAACAATCGCGCGGCCATCCCGCTTATCGTCAGAAAATTATGGGTCGGCTCCGAAAACCACCCACTTTTCTGCGCCCGCCGGTTATCGGTGTACCTGAGTATACACACGATTCCACCCAGACGCATGTGTTGCGATTTCACCTGAAAACAGAGCTTATCGACGGTGTACTGCACATGATGAACTAATTCTTGCAAGTCATTGATATCATTGGTGAGTGTGGTCTCCGCTTCAAGCTCGATCGGAGGTGTTTCGGTGGTGCGGGGCTCGATCCCGTGCACCATACAATACAACCGTTCGCCTTCGCGACCCAGCCGGCGCACCAGGTCTTCCTTGGAGAGCCGCTGCACCTGGGCGATCACCCGGAGCCCGTACTTCTTGAGTTTCCCACGGCATTGGGGAGAAAGCGATGGCAGATGTGATGTTTCCATCGTCCCGAATCTATCCGCCTCGCGCTCCGGGGAGCAAACCTCCACGGTGTCCGGCGATGCCGCCGAGGCAAGCATCCGGGCGATAACCCGTGTCCGCGCAACTCCCGCGGCCACATGGTCGACATTGGTTCGCCGCTTGATCGTCTCCCGCAGCCGCTCGATTTCCCCCGCGATATCGCCCGTGCGCTGTGACGGCGTGCCGGTGAGGTTCAAAAGTGCCGTCCCCGATGAACCCACGGCAAATTCGGGGGTATATTCGAGCGCACATTCCCGGATTTCATCGGTGATAATCCGCTCCAGCTCCGGATTCTGCCGCTTAATCAGCAATTTTGGCACGATCTTTTTCGCCTGAATCACCGGCATTCCCGCCCCGAGACCCATCGCAAGCGCCCCGGGCGAGCAGGCCCAGACAATCGTCTTGTGACTCTCGGCATTCTGCCTGATCACCACAAACGGCACATCCCACAAATCCTGCTCATAGGCCATAATCGCCTGAGCCGGGAACTGGGGGAGAATTATTGATGAGAAGAGAGTAATATCCATGGTGATGATAATGCTAATGTTGAGCTCTAAGAACGAGCGAAATCCTGACAAACTGAATCCGATGGAAAGGGCTCCGCCCTTTAGATCCCGTAAGGAAAATGCCTTACATTATCCCCCCGGCTTTATTTCCCCTGTTTCCTCTCGCCCCCACGGGGGCAGGTCGAGCAATGTCGTGCAACCGGAGATACTCGGCTTCGATACTATACGTGTCATGCTCCGAGAGCACCCGCCCCCAGACCTCATACGGCCCCGGCCCTTCGAGAACATCGTGAAACTGCTCGTACCGGTCGGGCCACAAGACGATA
>JBEPYC010000523.1:0-2884 GCA_041641555.1 Chitinivibrionales bacterium
CATTTTTCCCTGTTTCGATCCCTTCCACAACGACAAATATTCTTTATTCCGAGCCGCCCGATCCATTTCTACTTCGTGCTTGATACTTCAAATATCACTTGCACAGAGACAATGATACCAAGTTCAATCCTTGAATCTGGTTTGCCAGGTCGTATTCGGCGATTTCAGATATTTTCACACCATCTTTCAGCCTGTTGCTGGTTATTTGCTCAAGCTCCTCTGCAAACTGCCGTGCTTTGAACGTATACATTTTCCCATCTTCCATAAGAAAATTCTTGGCTGTCTTGGAAAAATGTACGAGCGAGGCATATCCCCTGCTCACAACGTAATCGTATTTGCGGCCCTGCAGTTTTTCGCAACGATCGGGAAATACCTGGATGTTCTCGAGCTTGACTATTCCTTTCACTTCGTTGAGAAAAGAACTCTTCTTCTTATTTGATTCTGATAGAATCATCCTCAGATCGGGCCGAAAAATATTGATAGGAATCGAAGGAAACCCACCCCCGGCACCGATATCGAGAACAGATCCATTTTTTCTAAATCCGAAAAGCAGCAACGGCTGAAGGGAATCGCAGAAGTGCCGAATAAAGACTTTTTCTTCATCCCTTGGTGATATAAGCCCGGCCGCCTTGTTCCATTTCAATAGCAATGCAATGTAGAGCAAAATCTGGTTGCGCTGGTCGAGTGTGGGGGTTAGTCCGAGCCGGTCAAGCTCTTTTAATTCGTAGCCCGCCTTTGCTTGTTCATAGAATGGTTTCAGGGTACTGTCCATACTGCCAAACCTATGTTTCACGTGAAACCTTAGCGGTGACTTTCCTTGCGCTTCTTTTCGATAAACAGAACGAGTACCGAAATATCTGCAGGAGTTACTCCCGGAATGCGTGACGCCGCCCCGAGAGAATGCGGCTTTATCTTGTCCAGCTTCTGACGAGACTCTGTCAGCAAACCGTGTACTTCGCAATAGTCAAAATCCTCACCCAACGGGGTGTCTTCGAGTCCTTTGCGACGCTCTATCTCAAGAGTCTGCTTTGTTACGAATCCTTCATATTTGATATCCGCCTCGACACCAAGAAGGGTTTCTCGTGAGATCCCTTTCAAATCGACCCACTTGGTGAGATCGGTAATCCTGACCTGAGGACGTTTCAGTAAATCGTGGGCTTTGGCCTTTCCCCGAATACCCGTTTTTCTTTCCGTTTCATTCCATTCCGACGGCAAAACACTGGATTCTTCGAGCCGCTTCTTCAGATCCTTCTTCTTTTCCCACTCCCGTCGGCGCGTTTCGAACACTTTGTCCGAAACAGTTCCATGGCGGTGACCTATAGCCATTAGGCGTTCATCTGCGTTGTCTTGTCTAAGCATGAGTCGGTATTCTGCTCTCGAAGTGAACATTCTGTACGGCTCTTCGGTCCCTTTTGTTACCAGATCGTCGATAAGGACACCGGCATATGACGAAAACCTGGATAATACAAGCGGTTCTCCATTGCGGACTCGTTCTGCCGCATTGATTCCCGCAACAAGGCCCTGGCATGCGGCTTCTTCATACCCCGATGTTCCGTTGATTTGACCGGCCAGATATAATCCCGGTACCGATTTGGTCTCAAGGGTCGGTTGTAGTTGCAGAGGGTCGAAATAGTCGTATTCGATCGCATAGGCAGGACGCGTAATTCCGGCATTTCTGAGACCTTGTATGCTATGAACCATGGCCACTTGGACATCAAACGGCAGGCTTGTGGAAAGACCGTTGAGATACAGTTCATGATGCTCAAGTCCCTCCGGCTCTAAAAATAATGAATGCCCTTCCCTGTCTCCAAACCGTACGATTTTGTCTTCTATCGATGGACAATATCGGGGTCCGATTCCTGTTATTTTGCCTCCATAAAGGGCTGATTTTTCCAGGTTATCTCTTATCAGCCGATGAGTCTCAGTGTTGGTTTTCACAGTCCAGCAAACTACTCTGTTTTGCGGCATTGAAGTAGTGGTGTATGAAAACGGCCAGGGTTGTTCATCACCCACCTGCTTTTCCAACTCCTCATATCTCACGGTACGCCCGTCTATTCGAGCGGGGGTGCCGGTTTTCAAACGCCCGGAACGAATCCCGAGTTTTCCAAGACTGTCAGTCAACCCGTAAGAAGCAGGCTCTCCAATCCGTCCGCATGGAAAACTCTCATGACCGATATGGCCAACTCCGTTAAGAAAAGTCCCCGCGGCAATAATTACAGATCGTGCCTTGATAGTCTGACCGGTTTCCAGGCGAACTCCCGTCACCCCTGAGTCATCGGACTCGATATCCTTAACCATTCCCTGAAACAGAGAAAGTTGTTCTCTTTCTTCCAGAAGCCGACGAACTACTCGCCGGTACCACGTTTTGTCCGCCTGAGCCCTGTTTCCCCAAACCGCCACACCCTTGCTTTGGTTCAACATTCTGAAATGAATCCCGGACTCATCGATTGCCCGTGACATTATCCCCCCAAGAGCATCGACCTCACGGACAATTGTGCCCTTTGCGATACCCCCGATCGCCGGATTACAAGACATTTGGCCAATGAGATCAATATTGCCGGTTACCAGCACCACGGAACATCCCATTCCCGCCGACGCATATGCGGCCTCGATTCCCGCGTGCCCTCCCCCAACTACTACTATATCAACCTTCATTTTTTTCGACTCTTTCCTATTCCTTTACAAAAGTGTTTCTCGGCATCGTGCTTACACCGAGATCTGATCCTCCCGCAGCGCGCATCAAAAAATCACAGTAAAGGTATCGTTCGTCCCTGACTGAAAGGGCCGAAAAAGCCCTTTTTTAACACTTCTAGAATGCGCTATTTGTCTTCTTCTCGAGCTATTGTACAGGATTATTCATTTCAGACCCTTTAAAAATACGCGT
>JBEPYC010000524.1:0-2868 GCA_041641555.1 Chitinivibrionales bacterium
ACTACAAGGGCTGCTACGCGGCCGGCGATCTCGGTGTAGCGTTCGATAAGGCCTGAGTTGCGAGGTTGTACAAACTCGTAAAGGACTTTGAGCAACACCAGAATACCTGCCGAAACTACTACCGACAAAAAAATGGAAGTAGATCCGTAAAGCGTGCCCAGACGTTTACCGGCAATTATGCTGATACCGATTGTGCCCGGTCCGATCATGATCGGCATTGCGATCGCGCCGGCAACATGCTCCGGATCTCCACGCAATCCGTGCAAGGCATTGTTGCCGACGAAAACGAAACGCAGTCCGATTACCAGGAAAACGACCCCGCCAAATACCTGAAATGACGCGAATTTGGCCTGAAGAACCCGCTCGAAAACCATGTCACCAAGGAGACCGAATGCCACGAACACCGCTACGCTGATGCTCGAAGCTCGCACAATGACCTTGGTGAATTGTTTCCGGCTCAGATCCCGCACGAGATCCATTAGGTAAAGAACGAGCAGAAACGGGTTGAGAAGAACCAGCATCAACAGGGTCGTTCGAACAAAATCTTCCCACGAGCAATCAGAGACCAAACGTCAACCCTGCATTGAGCAACAAACCATAGCCTCCCAAATCCACATTCGGATCCATCGCCCCAAACGGAATCATCAACTTACCGTCGACATACACTCCCACCGGGATTATCGGGGGTTTGACCATGGTACCAAAGAGAACGTGCATGCCCATGGTAGGTTCACTCAGTCCTTCAATAATTTTGTATACAACCTGTTCCATGACTTCGGGATTGTCAAACACGCCCTGATTCAGCTCCTGAAGAAGATCGGCGTTTTCATCGATATTCTCGATACTGCTTTGCACGACTTGTTCGACCATTCCCGAACTGAGCACCGGCGTCGCAAAATGAGCCGATAACCCACCTCCAGCGTAGATACGAAGAACTTTCATGGGGAGCTTGACTATGTTCTTCCTGAAACTGAGGTCGAAATGGAGTTTCGCATAAGGGGTCTTGTTGAATCCCAGGTAATCGACACCGAACTCTTTGAGTGTCAAGGCAGTCTCTTCGTACAGAAACAGAGAGTCTTTTTCGTAATTGCCGCTTGAAATTTCAGTGGCATTGGCTTGCACATATGTTTCATTGAGCGTCGTGGGATACCGAACCGTCCCTTCGTATTGCCAGACCCCAAAATTGGCGGAGACCTCAACTGCATCCAGAAACGGAATGACATCGATATAGGCTTTGCCGCCAAGATTCAGCCACGTCGGCTCGAATCCTGAGCGAAGAACCGAAATCGGGAGGGAATCGACCGAAATCTGGCCGGCATTCTGGACCGTTGCATTGAACTGCAACTGCTCGAAAAAAAGCATCTCCCCCGGCAGCGGCGTATCGTTCATGTTCAATGTCAGATCCGACACCCCGTAATGCACACCTACACCTGCCAGCCCGAATGAGGGGCTCGCAGACATCAAGGCTACCATCAGCCCGATACCAAGTACCTTCGTTCCGAGACGCATATCGTCCTCCAGAGTTGTTGTATGAGAATTATGTAAGGTTCGAATCGATTGTGAGTTTCGAGCAGGAAATTTCGACCCGCTACAGGTGTCTTCGATCTACCACCTACTTAGATCAATATAATACCCATGGCCGCTCACATCCATATAATGCCGTCATTTTTCGAAAAATGCCAACTTATGAGAAGAAAAGGAAGACCGTAGCAGAAACGGCTCTACGACAGAGAGTCAGAAAAAGGAAATGTGTCAGTCTGGGCGCATGTAGTCTAAACTCGTCCTTAGGCTGCCCGGAGGGTTCTCGGTCACCTGGAGAGTATCACCTCTTTTCTCCACCGATGTGGGAGGATACGCGAAGTCACAGTCGTCGGTGAGGTTCCCTTCATCATCCCGACACCAGTCCACTGTTCGCGAAAGCGATCCATTGGAGACGCTCCAGGTCCCACTGTACTCGAACCTTTTCAGAACATTCTGTGAACTGTCTTGATACAGTAGCTCATGAGTGAAACTTTTAGGGACACTATCATTGTTCGAAACGGTGAACACAAGCGTAAACAACCCGATACTGTCTGCGTTTGAGGAATCAGTTGCATTCCAGGTTCCACTCATCCCATCCATGAGCTTACGGTCTTCTTCACTGACCATTCCTGAGTTGCTCTCTCCGTTGAGCTCTGTAAGATCGATGGTACACGACGACAGGAGAACAACCGAGATCAATCCCGTGAGGATCAGAGCGGGAAAGGAGATCGTCAGGGTGGGTAGAAGAAGTGACTTCATGTTTAGCTCCCAGGATTGATTTGGTATTGCGGCTCACCTGCGCACGGGGCTTCGGAGTGTAGTATCGAAGAACAGGTAGTTACTCAAGCACTCATTCAAAAATACACACTGAGCAGTGGAGACGTTTGCTTTGGAATATCAGCATGGAGAGCGAACTCTATGTTTTTGGCATCGTTTGTTCGACCTCGACACGATCTCCCACTTCAAGCCCGAAACTCTTGGCTGCACTTCCTCCGTTTATCGACAGTTCCAGAAGCCCCGATGAGCCGATCAGGCTCAACGCGGAACCGAAAGCGCTTTGCTGGTAGAAACCAACCAGAGGAAAGTCGGGCGTCACTCGCCCCTGCACAGTCGCCTTGGCCGTTGTGAATCGACCGCACAGCGATGCATCCAGAGAGGTAATTGCGTTGCCGAATGTATCGATATAAACGATCTCACCAATGAGTTTTTCGCCTTCGACCAGCGATGCGGGCCATGGAAGACTTCCCCAGGTTTCGGTTTTCGCCCCAAATGATTCCAGTGCTACCCCCTGGGCCAGGTGTGCCCCGACTGGAGCGAAAACATCCCTTCCGTGAAACGTTGCACTCA
>JBEPYC010000525.1:0-2851 GCA_041641555.1 Chitinivibrionales bacterium
ATACCTATGGCAAAGAGGCTACCCATCGGTTCATCTTGAGTATGACCCACTCGGTCGACACGTTTCTTCAGTTGTTCCGCTGCGCCTATGAAGCGGAAATGACTGATGTCGATCTTGTGCCACTCTTCGAAACCATAGAAGACCTGCAGGGCGCTCCCCGGTTTCTGAAGGATTTGCTTTCCCATAGCGAATACCGGGAACACCTGAAAGGGCGTTATGATGTACAGGAGATCATGCTTGGCTATTCCGATTCCAACAAGGACGGCAGTTATCTCACTGCTAACTGGCAGCTTTTCAATGCGCAGAAACGGCTTTCTGCCGTTGCCGATACCCACGGCATCCGGTTACGTCTGTTTCATGGCAAAGGGGGAACGATCGACAGGGGCGGTGGGATGACCTATCGCAGCCTCATGGCACAGCCGCATGCGGCCCATGGTGCCCGAATCCGCATCACCGAGCAGGGCGAAGTCGTTTCGCTCAAATATGCTCATCCGGTTATTGCCCGGCGTAATCTCGAACAGCTGACTACGGGAATCATGGAAGTGTTTTGTTATGATCAGGAAAATTTCGGGACCTGCCCGGAGTGGGAAGGTTTGATGCAGGCTCTGTCGGAACGCTCGTACCGGGCATACCGAAGTCTGGTGTACGAAACGCCCGAATTCCAAACCTACTTCTGGTCGGCAACCCCCATTGATCTTGTAGCCGAACTAAAAATCGGCTCGCGTCCTGCCAGCCGAACCCCATCCCGGGAGACAGAGTACCTACGGGCCATTCCCTGGGTGTTTTCCTGGACCCAGTCGCGCCATCTGCTGTCCTCATGGTATGGCACCGGTTCGGCTCTTGACTCGTTAAGCAACCAGGAACATCTCGATCATTTGCGTGACATGTACCGAGAGTGGCCGTATTTTGCCATGCTGATGGATAACGTAGAGATTTCGCTGGCTAAAACCGACCTTTACATCGCCGGTCGATATGCATCACTGGTTGAAGACGAGCAGATCCGAGACACCATTTTCCTTCAGGTGAAAGAAGAATATGAACGGAGCGTTCGCATGGTAAAAGCGGTCACAGGCCATGAGGAACTCCTGGCGAATTGCCCCCGTCTTGCAGATTCCATTCGCCTCAGAAACCCTTATGTCGACCCACTTCATTACATGCAAGTGCGATTTCTATCGGAGTGGAGACGGGAAATGGACCCGGAGAAGAAAGAAGAGCTCTTGCATGTCCTTGCACTGACCGTGAACGGAATCGCATTTGGCATGAAATCGACCGGGTAACCCAGGGGCTGAAAAGCTCAAACCTCTGTCCGCAACAAAACAGGCTTTACGTGCGAAAGCAGTCGCAAGAGTCCCGATGATGGGGTGGTCTCGCGCACGGTCGAACGTGAGGCGCAATGACCGTACGCATGCGGCTCAGAATAACCATCACTCCGAAGATGCCACTTTCCGGGGCACGATCAGATCGGTCGGGCAATCGAATTCCCGGAATACCGGGTCGGCAAACGGGTGATCCGAACGGGAAACGCCCATTCTGCACGAATACCGAAGTCGATACATATTCTGCACATCGACTTCCCACTGCACATTGAATGTGTTTTCGTTCATTTTCGACACCCTGCCGGCATCGATCAGTTTCAGAAAGCCCCAGGCCCCCTTGTGTGATATCTCCTGGGTAAAATCGGAACTCACCGCAATCTTCAGAACCGCTCCCGACGGGTTCGACTCATTGGGCCATCTGACCTGAACGCTTCCACCTTTCCGAGGGAGCAGAATTTCCTGGCCGCTGAGATTCAGCGTTGCCCCGACGGAGTTGGAAGGTGATGGGATGATAGTCACGACGAAACCACGCAGAGTTCCGTCGCTCTTGAAAAACATGTTCCGGATTCGTTCCGCACTGTTCAGGGTCTTGGCCAATGAAGGATTGAAGTTGAGAGAAACACTCCCCATCGATCGCACCATCCACCCCGAAGAAGTCTTTACCAGATAAGACCCGAGTACCCGGTCATGAAACCCCCACAGGGTTCCGGTCGATGGACGGAAGAATTCCATGGCATCGGAGAAGGAGGCTTCACTCCCTCTCTGAGCAAATGGGAACTTTCCTGCCAACCTGCCCGAATACACCCGAACGACCTCATCGTGCCATCTCTGGTTGATCACCTTCGAAAGCACCTTCGATGCGGTCTCGCCGGTGTTTTTCAGCGGATCGAGAAGTACCCCGCCAAGCGCATCGGAAATCTCGGCCGGCATCAGCGTGAGTTCCCCTTCGACAAAACGCCATGCATCCTGGAGCGGATCGTCTTCCTTGCCGTTGAGCACCGCAGGTAGTTCTTCTTCGCCATGCGAAGCGGCTTTCTCCAGGCCTTCGGACAGGGTAAGAATCTTGTCCCGGTATCCCTGATACCCACCGAACCCACCTCCAGAAGAACGCGTGAAATTCCGGAGCGGTTCGAAGAACCTGTTTGTTCGGTCAAAAGGGGAACCACGTCCTCCGGGAAGCATATCCGCCATCCCCGAGCCTGCCTTTTGAGCTTTTTCGGCTTTGCGGGCCATCCTTTTGGTACCTTTGAATTTACTGCCGGCCTCCAAAGCCTTCTCCCCCAGCTTCGCGCTCTCGGACTCGGGGTTGAGATAGGTATACGAAGCAACCGCCGCGAGAAGCTTCTCAAGCTCCGACTGTCCACCTACGAGCTGCCGAAGCATACGTGAGGTCCGATCCAGTTCTCCGAACGGTTCGATCGAAACCTCTTCGAGAAATGACAACCACCTGCCGCGAAAGTCATCCAGATAGGCCCGGATCATTTCTTCTTTCAGCTTCCGGGAGTCCGGGGCCGAACTCGACGCATCGTCTTTAT
>JBEPYC010000526.1:0-2832 GCA_041641555.1 Chitinivibrionales bacterium
TTCATCGCTTTCTTCGCACCCAAGGGACACGACAAGACCGATCACCGCGAGAACAGATGTTACTCCACTAAAAAAGACTCTCCAACTACTCACTATACAACTCCTTGATCTCATTGAGCGTCATGTCGACAAATAAGGGGTCTTCACCTCCGTCTTCATCCGAACCGTAGTCTCGGATTAACGAGTACTTTGTGTCCATGTCGATATCGGGGAATGTCAGCCGGACAACATCCTGTTCGATTTCTTTCATGTCCGCGACATTTATCAATAGCACTTCATTGCCGTCGGCATCGACGAGTTTCAGCTGATCATCACGCGCCTCAGGATCATCGACATCGATATGAAGTAGAATCGCGAAGGGACCTTCGGTTACCGGTACTTCCACCCGCTCACTCACCTTACTCCTGACCGTTGCCTCGAACGCGACTTTGCCGCTGACCCGGTTCGTATCCGCAAGCTCTACTTTCCATTCGGCTTCAGCGGTACCCTCGGTGTTGGCTCCCCGTACCCCGGCAATCCGCGATGGCGGGTCGTAGGCTAAATCGTAAACGTCAAACGAAACCATTGCTCCATCGGGAATACCCTCGACATCGGCTTTGAGAAGTATCGTATCCCCGACAACCGTTTCCTCGGGCCGCTCCTGTGCCGCGGTTTCATCCGCATGCTCCCACCGGGGGTTCATCAGGCGAACTGTCTCCGCCGCAGGGGCCGCTTCGACATCATCAGTGGCGGCAGGCTCCTGCTCTTGGGCTTCGTGGTGGACCGTTGGGGTCAGGGCCTCGAGCGAATGAAGCCACCGGCGCATTTTGTCGTCGCTGCCGTAGTGGTGAGGTATTCGCAGGAGTGCAAAGCCACCGGCACTCCAGAGTGCCAAAAGTAATCTGATCCGGCCTTCACGGTCATCGTAGGACATAACGAAATGGCTCTGGCGGATCGCGAAACTCATGTTGACATCGAGCTGCGAAAGCACAAACTCGGTCTGCTCAACCAGGTCAGCCATCGAGAGCTCTTCGGCCCAGATCCGCAGTTGTTCAGGATCGGTCACCAGGAAAGGACAGTCCACCGGATTAGGCGGCGCATCGGAGCGCGAAACGACCATGCTCTTGCCCGGAAAGACCCCGCCATACCGAAGTCGCTCGCATGGTTGCCATTGGCAATGAGCGCAACTTTTGAATTTCAGAAATGTTCGAGGTTGATTCAGCTCGGTGTTCATGGCCTCATAGTTTCCCGAGAGCGTATGTCAATAGTGAAAGAGTAATATATAATGAAGTCACCGGTCGTGTATGTGATGGATATCACAAATCCGGATTTTTGCGGGCACGAGCTACGGTGGAGAGACAAAAACATCGGAAGAGGCCTTTAGATCCGGCAGAGAAAATGCTTTTTTGGCATCACCCCAACCCCTCCAGGGGCATACCGTGCCTTTTCCCGCGAAGGTAGGGATCGGATCCGCTCCGCTTGTGCCGATGGGTCGGGCCGGGGGGCGACCCGCAACCAGGCTACGTACCGCGGGGGCGTGGCTTGTGTGAAGACCGACGGTAGTACTCGCTTCCATACCCTTTCAGGCGCCTGGGGTTGTCCCAGAGTGCGTGATTAGCGCACCGCCGAAGCTCTTCGAGGGCGACACAGACCAGCAAATGATTCGATTTTCTGTATCTCTTCGAATGCCAGGTAGATACTCTAAACGGAGGGAGTTTTCGCTCCGGATACGCCAGAAGAACCTTTAGCGGACTGAAAATCGATTTTTGACCCGGTTTGGCAGTATTTTCAGAGCCTGAGGAACACCTTCGAGGATTTTGGATACAACATCCGGAACCCCAGAAGCGACACGAACCAGATTGAGGAGTACCGATGGCGCCGAAAAAGAAAACCAAATATTCATTTCAGTTCACCCGAAGAATTCGGACCAACGCTTTCGGATGGCACGGGACATCGACGGCTTCCAAGGCGATCAAGGATGCCATTCGCGAGTTGAAAACGGTGGCGAAGTTCGATCCTTTGGCTTCGGCTGAAGGTGCGGTGGTGCTGATCGAGCGGATGTGGAAAGCGCTGCAACATGTCGACAGCTCTTCGGGGTCCATAGGAACTGCGGTCGATAAGGGACTCGATGAGGCCGCGGCCATTTTCGAAAAAGCTGACCTGGATCCCAAGACCAGGCAGGGGTATCTCGAGAGGATTTGGGAGGCGATCCAGGAAGAAGACATTGGCTACTATGACAGTCTCCCTGACAGGTGGCCACAGTTTTGTGGAGACCGCGAAACGATGGCCCGCTGGGCCGATGAATTCAAAGAACCGACACAAAGCGTGCTCTCCGATCCGACACCGGGAGCCTATTTCAGAGGTACGGCTCTCTGCCTCTCCTGTCTTCTTGCGTTGCAGCGCTACGATGAGATTTTCGAGATTCTGGCAGTCGAAAGGAACTTGCTCTTCGATACAAAACGATACGGCGCGCGTGCCCTGGTCCAGCAGGGAAAACTGGATGAGGCGATAGCCTACGCCAAAGAGGGGAGTAGTTCGGTATACAGCGATCCTCGGATTGATGCTTTTTGCGAGCAGGTTCTCATCGATGCCGATCAGTCGGAGCGGGCCTATGAGGAATACGGCATTTCTTCCAGTGAACGATCAACAGGATTGGCCACGTTCAATGCCATAAAGAAAAAGTATCCCGACATTGCGCCGAAAAGAATTCTCGAGGATCTGATTGCGGCGAATCCCGACAATCCCGGGAAGTACTTTGCCGCCACCCGAAAAGCCGGTTTTGAGGATCTGGCGCTTGAAATTGCGAACAGTTCCCGGGTCGATCCCAAGACACTGACGCGCGCTGCGGAGCAG
>JBEPYC010000527.1:0-2820 GCA_041641555.1 Chitinivibrionales bacterium
AAGCGCTTGAAAGGGCGATCAATGCTCCGAGATTGCATCTTTTTACACCGAACAGCGGTTTAGGTATGCGTTCTATGCCGTAACCTGGGGACCTCGGTTAGTCTGTTTTTTGAAGTTACCGTTGCGCATATCGTACCTTTGATTAGGGTCATAATATTTATATATAGATACGATTTCTTTCACAAGCATTGTCAAAGACTCCCAAGTCTGAGAAATGCATCATTGATATCGAGCCTGCTGGGAATTTTGATTCCCTGATAAGCTCACTCACCCGCATGCATTGCGGAAGTACGGAGATAGGCGAGTGGCAGCGACCGAAGAAGTTAAAGGTATACTGGAAAAGGCACGGGAATTAAGCCGGCCGAATTACGAGTTTTGTTACGCTCACATGGTTGCACGGAAGTCAACACGGTTTCCTGCGGAAGACACCAAGAAGGCGATAAAAAATGCCCTCAAGTTGAAATGTACCACCTGCGCAAACTGTTGCCGCCAGCTATCTCCGGTTTTTACCGAGAATGATATTAAAAAAATCTCCAAGAAACAGAAGAAAACCCCCGCCGCACTGATCAAACAGTATTTCCGGAAGTCGCGGGAATCCGAAGGCTTTGTGCTTCGAAGAATGCCGTGTCCATTCCTGAAGGATAACAAGTGCTCGATCTACTCAGTGCGCCCGGATACCTGCAAGTCGTTCCCTCATCTGTCTCATGATGATCTATCGGGACATCCTCTCCTTGCATTCGAGAACACTCGAATCTGCCCCCAGGTATTCCTCACCATCAAAGAACTTCGGGAGAACTACGAGAAGAACGGGAAGAAGTAGGCTTCCTTCCATGAAGTTTTGACCTCTTTAGGGAAGCCAGAAACAGGATCTTCTCTGGCTTCAGTGTTCATGTTCCCGTAGATTAGTTTCAGAGAATTAGCTACAGGCGCACGGAACGTGCTTTGACTCGCCGAAACTTAATCGCTTAAACCCCGAAGAAAAGGAGATAGTATGAAATCCTTCGCCTCCTGCATTATCAGCATGTTGGTCTCTTCGGTTATGTTTTCCGCATCAGCGGCAATCGGCTGGTCATGCTTCGCCAATGGTAATAAAGTCTATAAATGCCAGGAAGGCGGAAATGCTCAGGTGGTCTACTCCGGCGGTGGCGACCATGCCCGATGGTCGGCCGACGGCACCATCATCTTCTTTTCTATCGGTAATGAAGTATGGGCCGTGAATAATGATGGTACCGATCCCAGGAAGATTGGTTCTCATACTACGGGCAGAGGCAGTTGTATCGCAGCATACCGCCCCGAGCCGAAAAGCGTCTTGATTGTCGACGGGGATAAACTTTCAAAGATCGATGCTGTAACAAAGACAAAGCAACTTGTTTGCGAGTTCAGTAATGCGAGCAAATTCTACGGGGAGATCGCGATTAGTAACGACGGGAAAAGGGTTGTTGCGCGGTTAGGGGGATCCTTGTATCAAGCAACGATAAGTAACAAATCCGGCACGTGGCAAAAGTATGCAGGCTATTGTTCTGCAGGTATAAGTCCCGATGGCACGTGGCTTACCGAAAACCAGGACGGACACAAGGCTCTCAAGCTTCATGGGTGGAGCAGCGGAACCAAGAAAATGAATATCAGCCTAAGCAAAACCTGGGATAACCAGTCCTTTGCAGTCAACTCAAATGACTGGATTTCAGTTCTTTTTGACACAGGCACAAACAAGGGAGATGCTGTAGGTGTCCATCGGGTCAGCACAGACAAGACTACGTTTGTTGGGAAAGTGCCGGGGGGAACCACTCAGTACCCCGACTTTTGGGTCGGATCCCTTCCCACCCCCGACGGCGGCTCCGTCACCTATTACGATCTTGCAGTAAGCACTACCGGCACCGGAGCCGGTTCAGTAGATCTCAATCCAGCCGGTGGAACGTATGCCGAGGGAACCAGCGTCGAGCTGACCGCAAACTCCTCCAACGGGTCCCGTTTCGTACAATGGTCAGGTGACGTTTCCGGAACAACCGAATCCGTATCGATTAGTATGAACGGAAACAAAAACGTCTCCGCTGAATTCAAGATATTGCCCTCTTACACCATTACGGCCTCCGCAGGTATCGGCGGAAACATATCTCCTTCCGGTAATGTGTCTGTAACCCAGGGAAACAATAAATCCTTTACTATTTCGGCAAGTAGCGGATACCGCATCTCCGATGTTATGGTCGATAACTCTTCTCAAGGCGCGATCTCTTCGTACAGGTTTTCCAATGTGACTTCGAATCACACCATTTCTGCATCATTTGAAAGCATACCCGAGTACACGCTCACGACAAGCACAACCGGAGAAGGAACAATCGATCCTTCCGACGGTACCTACCTTGAGGGTACTGATGTACAAGTTACCGCCACCCCCACAACCGGATGGGGTTTTGTGCAGTGGCAGGGCGACCTCTCCGGAACATCGTCATCAAAGACGATCACAATGAATGGCAATAAAAGTGTAACGGCGGTTTTCGAAGAAACTACCGTTCCTCAGGTTACCCTGACCGTTAACGTTACCGGCAGCGGCACGATCGAACCTGCGGGTGGCACGTACGACGAAGGCACCGTGGTTGGACTGAAAGCAACGCCGGCAACAGGATGGCAATTTTCCAGCTGGGGAGGTGCCGCATCTGAATCGAATGACTCGGTCACGATTACTATGGATGCAAACAAGACGGTTTCCGCCACCTTCACGGAGACCTCCACAACCGATAACACTGCTCCCTCGGTTCCCACAAACCTGTCGGCCACCAATATTGCATCGTCGGGTTTTTATCTTACCTGGGATGCATCCACTGA
>JBEPYC010000528.1:0-2813 GCA_041641555.1 Chitinivibrionales bacterium
GCTTCGGATATCTCCTTCCGTCTTCACGCGCCAATCGGCTCAATTCCACGATGGATTGGTTCATGAACAGTTCCTTTCCAGCAATTCAGCCCCTCACCTATTATAACATTTTGGCGAATCACTTTTCCAATATGCATACATTTCGGCGATTAGACTGTCCAAAATGTTTTCATTTCGTTTAATTTGTTGAACAATATGCACGACTTCCTGTATGATGCTGGGAAAAGCCAGAGAAGGCTGTTTCAGAACAGTTGGGCAGATCAAGAGGCTTGGCAATTATTTTCTTACCGACTAAGCGGCATGTGAGTATCCTCCTGGACCCGAGGGTGGCAATAGACCGGCAGGCACCTATGATTAAGAGACTCTTCCTTGATGGCGATGCCTTTCCGAACGCACTCAAGGCGTTGATCACTCGTGCGATCGAGCGTACATCGATGACCACGGTGGTGGTTTCCAACAAGCGGGTTTATATCGGCAACTCAAGACACATTTCTTACGTATTGGTCGACTCAAGCCCCGATGAAGCCGATGACAAAATCGTGGAGATGGTTAACGAGAACGACCTTGTGATTACCGCTGATATCCCGCTGGCCGACAGAGTGTTACGCAAGGGGGCATTCGCCATCGATCACCGCGGACAGGTTTTCGATCAGGAAAATATCGGCAATAAACTGGCATCACGTGATCTGATGCAGCAGTTGCGCGACATGGGGATGCCCACCCGTGGTCCCGATCCTTTCTCAAAGAAAGACGCCGAAGGGTTCGCGAATAGACTCAACCAGCTTCTGACAGTTGAATAGTCTGAGTCGGATTACCCCGAAGTAGTTGAAGATGGCACTGTTTATATGTTATAATTTTTAATACTTTGGTCTATTTATATCCTTTATTTTTTGACACTTCTTCTGGCCAGGAGAAATACCCCTGAAACGAGATATCGACAAATCTCTGCTCGCGTGGAAACACTCCCCACGTCGGCGGGTACTGTTAGTAAGGGGCGCCCGCCAGGTTGGGAAAACCTACTCGATCCGCAGGCTTGGAGAATCTTTCGACCATTTCATTGAAATCAATTTCGAGCGCGACCTGGATGTCTACTCCTTTTTTGAAGGCAGAATCGATCCGCAGGGGCTCTGCCGGAAGCTTAGCATATACGCCGGAAAACCGATCGAGCAGGGGAAGACACTTCTCTTCTTTGACGAGATTCAGGCCTGCCCTCCCGCGCTTCATGCGCTACGTTTCTTCTACGAGGAATTGCCCGCATTGCACGTTGTCGGGGCTGGATCGCTGCTTGAATTCGCTTTGGCTGAGATACCCTCCCAGGGTGTTGGAAGGCTGACCTCTCTTTTCATGTATCCAATGTGCTTTCGGGAGTTCTTGTGGGCAATGGGAGAAGAGGGGCTGGCCGGTGCAATCGAACAAGCCGTGGTTTCCAAAACACCACTGGAAAAGGCCTTCCATTCTCGTGCCTCAGATCATCTCAGGATGCATATGCTACTTGGCGGAATGCCCGCAATTGTCTCGGAATATGTGGAACGTAGAGATGTTCTATCATGCATAAAGCTTCTCGATGATTTGAATCTTTTCATGCGAGCCGATTTCAACAAGTACAAGACTCGAATATCTCCGGCGAAGCTGGAAGAAACCATGGACTCGGTGGTACGTCAAAGCGGCAGAAAGTTCAAGTTTACTGAGGCAGCCGGAAACTCCCCGATTTCAGGATACAAAGACGCCTTGGGGCTTCTTGTCAAGGCAGGCGTTGTCTACCGGGCCTGCCACACTGCCGCCAAGGGCCCGCCACTCGGTGCACAGAAGAATGACAAGAAGTTCAAGGCAATCCTCTTTGATACCGGCATTTTCCAGCGCGTTTTGCAGCTGGACTTATCAACCTTCATTACTCTTGTCCCCGATAAGCTCATAAACGAGGGAGCCCTCGCCGAACTCTATGCCGGGGTTGAACTGATCGCGGGAATGCCCAGCCACATGCGTCCCGAACTTTTCTACTGGCACCGGGAATCACCAGCAAGTAATGCCGAGGTTGACTATGTGATCTCTCTGGGTGGACACATCGTGCCGATCGAAGTGAAAGCGGCAACCCGCGGGGGCATGAAAAGCATGCACTTGTTTCTCGATGAACACCCCGACACAAAGGGGATACGGCTTTCTCTGGAAAACTTCGGTTCGCACGACAGAATCAGCATTGTCCCGCTCTATGCCGCTTGCTTCCTGGGATCCTTTTGGTAGCGGGCGCATGAGATATACCGCTAATGTCAATCGCATTTGAGCAGGAACTTCATAGCAGACTACGCAAAACGGCGTTTGGGATATCTCCGATCTTCCCGCGTCTCTGCACAGGACTATCTCTTAGAGTAAGAGGTCAGTTTTACTCAGCAGAAAACCTTTTGCCCCTCGAGGGGCCAGAAACGCAGGGGGCCAAGTCGGGGTGATGCGATCAAGCATTTACCTTACGGGATTTAAAGGGCGGCAGCCCTTTCCCTCTGCAGGTTTGCGCTCGCCCCAACACGCACAAACCATCTAGGCTAATACTCCCCGGCCCACAGCCTGCCCAGAAACTCGTTCCAGGGAAGAATATCGATGTCGCCAAGGCGGCGTGGAAATGAATCGAGTGAAACGATGATCTTGTGCTTAAAATTGAGGTCCTGGGAGAGCATCTTGAGCCCTTTGGTGTGCTTTTCGGTGGCAAGGCTCGTGGATTTTACTTCTATTGCGACATCATCGCCGAGAATGAAGTCGACTTCATGTCCCTGGTAATCTCTCCAGAAGGAAAGAGGGCGCCTGTCCTTCTGGTATTCGCAGTA
>JBEPYC010000529.1:0-2809 GCA_041641555.1 Chitinivibrionales bacterium
TCCGGCTGTATCTATGCGAAATCCTTCCGTGGTGCGAAAAATCGCCGTCACGGAATCCTCACGCATGGCATGAGGATCGATGACTGACCTCGGATAGATCGTGCTTAAATGGCGACCAAAGCGATTGAGGTTGACAAACGAATGGTGCCAGTTCCGGTCGACGTTTAATCCTGCCGTGCCGAACCAGTTTTCATGCTCCGCAACCATCGTATAGTCTCCAAAAGGAATGTCCTCGAACATGTGAAAACCGGTTCCTGCAGGCACGTGCGCAGTACGCAATGTGTCGCCGCTGCGTGCCACAATGGATAGACGAGCAGGCATGTCTTGCGGAGCGATAACCGTATAGACGGACCCTGATGTACCAGAGGTGGTAATCGTGATATCAGCATCGTCGGAACAGGAGAGAAGGCCCGGGAGTATGAGTGCTGCAATAAGGGCATACCATTTGAATAGAGTCACAGAAAAGCTCCTTGCGATAAACGAAGTCGTCGTGTGGTTCACATCCGATACTCGGTCTTGAAATCAGAGATGATTGTGTCAAGAGTTGCTCCAAAGGCCGCTTTGAAAGCTTTTTCCATGAAGACGCTCTGATCAATTTCCCCGGGATAAGGCCTTGTGCGGTATAGAATTTCAACTTTCTCAATACCGAACCGCACTTTGAGGTAATGAAAGAACGCTCCGGCCCTGACATATTCCAGGTGTGAACTGTACCAACCCTCTTTTCGGAGAATCTGCCCCCGCATGTGAGCAAACGTGGAATCGAAAACCAACCTTTCCGTATAGGGCGAATTGTCAATGACGGCGCCAAAGCGCTCCATCGCGTTGAAGCCCTCGGGGTGCTTTGCTGCGGCTTCCGCAAGTCCTTCGGTAAAGAATTGGCTGGGAGCGGGACCCCATTTCTGACGACCAATTACATGCGCGGTTTCGTGGCCGTAATCGGAGGTCAAAACGTAATCGGGCGACTCATAAACGCGCTCACTGCTGCTCTGGGCATAGGGGTGTGCGATGCTGTCATGCAGCTGTACTACGATTTGCCGATCGTAGTCGGTTCCGAGGTACTCATTGATGTGGTCAAGATGAGATTCTTTCCGCACGCCTATCTGCTCGATATCAATTGGATCGAACACGGCCTCATCGTAGTAGATTGTAAAATGCTCCGTACGATAGGGGCTGCCGACAGCTCTTCGATACACGACAGGAATATCCGTCCCGCATCTCTGAGTCAGCAGCATGACCGAAATAAAAAATGGAACAAGCAGACCGCGTATCGTTTTCATGGGATGCCAGGAGTATGCCGGGTTTGGGGGCGGTTGGTGAAGATCGCACCGTGAACCGTTGCTTCATTGGGAATATACATCGAGATACACGAATAAACGAGTGATTGTCATTCATCCTGCTCGGTGCGCATGTTGTTACCGACCGGCAAACCAAGCCCGCTTCTTTGTGCTTTAATCAGCAGCGCGCTACTGGATCGGCAGAAATGGTGTTTGTGCCTTAGTCTGTTCTGCTTCTGCGCGTGCGGATAAGTTTTTCAACCGAGATGATTGGCAGAACCACTGCACCGAAAAGTGCCGACTCGAGCCATGCCATGAGCCCTAAGGGGGCCGAGCCAAATAGTGCATTCATGAACGGAAGGTAGATAAATCCTGCCTGCAACACCAGAAGAATCAGCACTCCCACCATAACGGTTTTGTTAGTGAAAAAACCAATCGAGAAGATGCTTCGCTTGAGCGAGCGGCAATTGAGAAGGTAGAAAATCTGCAGGAAAATGATTGAGGTGACTGCCATGGTCTGGGCGGTCGGCACCGCGTCTCCGGCCGAAACGCCTGCCGCAATTTGACGGTTGAACGTGCTGAGAAACAGACCTATCCCTACTCCGGTAATAATCAGCGCAACAATCCCCGTCCGGAACAGGACAAACGGATTGAGCAGCTTCTCATTGGGGCTGCGTGGAGGACGACTCATGATGTTTTTTTCCGGAGTTTCAAAGGCCAGTGGCAGGGCGAGGCTTACCGTGGCCACCAGATTGATCCAGAGAATCTGCACGGGTAACATTGGGAGAAGGGGCACACCGGCGGTGACGGGAAAAAATGCAACGGCAACCAGCAGAATCAACGCTTCACCCAGGTTGGTAGGAAGTGCAAACGCCAGGGCCTTTATCAGGTTGTCGTAGACCCGTCGTCCTTCTTCCACGGCCGAAACGATGGTCGCGAAATTGTCATCGGTAAGTATGACATCGGATGCTTGCCGGGAGGCATCGGTTCCGGTGATACCCATTGCAACTCCAATGTCGGCCTTTTTCAATGCGGGAGCATCGTTGACACCGTCGCCGGTCATCGCAACGACATGGCTGTTATGCTGAAGTGCACCGACCAGTTTGAGCTTATGTTCCGGTGCGACGCGGGCAAAAACATTGGTATGGGCGACAACCTTGCGCATTTCCTCATCGGACAGATTCTCGAGTTTCCTGCCGCTCATGGCGCCGCGGTCGGTCATGATTCCGAGCTGCTCCCCGATCGCGGCTGCAGTGGCCTCGTGATCCCCGGTGATCATCTTTGCGGTAATGCCCGCAGTATGACAACGCTCGATTGCAGCTTTGGCTTCTTCCCGCGGAGGATCGATCATGGCCGCAAGCCCAAGAAACGACAGATCTGTGCCGACCGAGTCGATTGACAACTCTGGTGCTTGATCGGGTACGGATCGCCGGGCGAATGCCAGTACGCGTTTTCCCTGAGATGCGAATGTGTCGATTGCCTTGCGCGCCTTGGCGTTAATTTCCTGACCCAGACTGCAGAAATCCAGAATGACT
>JBEPYC010000530.1:0-2808 GCA_041641555.1 Chitinivibrionales bacterium
CAGAGGACCTTCAAACCCATGTCGATCTGACAATCCCGGACAACCTCCCCGTTTTAGCCGATCCAATCTTACTTCAGGCGGTTCTGGAAAACGTTCTAAAAAATGCATGGAAATTCACGGCGACGACCGAGAACCCCCAGATTACCGTTGGAGTAACGGAGATCGATACTCAACACGCCTATTTTGTCCATGATAACGGTATCGGGTTCGACAACCAGCAGAAGGAGAAGATCTTTCGCCCTTTTCAGCGCCTTCACGATGCGCGATTTGCACGCGGAACGGGAATCGGCTTGTCCATCGCTCAACGTGCGATTCGCCAGATGAATGGAGAAATCTGGGCCGAGAGTCCCGAAGTTCACGGAGCGACGGTCTTTTTTACGCTGCCCACCGAATAAGAGCTTATGACCACTTTCGATTACGATTTATTCGTTATAGGCACAGGTGAAGCCGGAACTACGGTTGCCGAGGCATGTCGGGCTGAAGGATGGCGGGTTGCGATTGCCGATGATAATCCTTTCGGCGGAACCTGTGCACTTCGGGGCTGCAACCCCAAGCGCACCCTTGCCGGTGCAGTCGAACTCCTTCATCGTGCTCAGGGAATGCACGGCAACGGATTCATGGGCAAACCAGCACTGGACTGGGAGGCACTTTTTGATTTCAAAGAAAGACTCCGCACCGGAATTCCCCAAATGTCCGAGAGGACTCTCAAGGAAACCGGAATCGATACCTTCCACGGCGTAGCCACATTCACCGGCACCAACGAGATCACAATCGACGGCAAAACTCTCAGCTTCAGACACGCTCTCATCGGGGCAGGATCGAAACCGCGCCCTCTGGGAATACCAGGCGAAGAACATCTGACCACCAGTGATGCCCTTCTCTCGATCCGTTCCCTTCCATCACGCATCCTTTTCGTCGGGGCAGGCTATATTTCCATGGAGTTCGCACATGCCATTGCGGCATCAGACACCAGCGTGACCTTGCTTGAATACGCGCCTTCCCCCCTCCTGGGCTTTGATACCGATCTCGTTTCGATGCTCGTCAGGAAGACCCGAGAACAGAATATAGACCTACGAGTAAACTCACGAGTGGACCGGATAGTGCGTGAGGGTGGGCGTTTTCGCGCTTATGCCGCAGGGACCAGCGAGCCGTTCGAAGCAGACCTGGTGGTACACGGAGCTGGTCGTATTCCCAAGACTGACAACCTGGGCCTTGATGAGGCCAACATCAAGCACGACGGGCACAAAATAAAAGTAAACCAGTATCTTCAGAGCGTCTCGAACGCTTCGGTTTACGTGGCAGGCGATGCCCATGCCCAGGGCATACAGCTTACCCCGGTAGCGGAGCAGGAAGGCGCTGTGGTGGCCCACAACCTCCTCCATGGCAATAGCAGTACTCCCGACTACACGGCAGTTCCCAGCGTAGTTTTTACTCATCCGAGTTTAGCATCGGTGGGTATGAGACATGATCCAGACAATGTTCCCACCGATATTCAGGTTACCTTTCGTGATACTTCTTCAAAGCATATCACCACGCGTCTGGGGCTCACCTCTTCGGCGTTCAAAATGCTCACGAATCGACGGACCAGAAAGATCGAGGGAATGCACATGCTGGGATACAACGTAGATGAAGTGATCAATCTGTTCTCCTTCGCAATGCGAAGTGGGATGACGCTTGACCAGCTCAAGCGTGTACCCTGGACATTCCCCAGTGTCACTTACGACACGCTGTTCCGAGCATAGGCGCTGCGCACTTTTCTGCCGGACGTTTCACACGACACCCTTTACTTTATGGGCATTTCAATCGTATGCAAATTCGTGAGTTCATCTATGCTGTACTTCAGACCTTCTCTTCCCATCCCTGAGCGTTTGTTTCCTCTCAAAGGGCAAATGCCCCACCCCGTGAGATGATGCAGCGTTGATCGAAACAGTGCCATCCTGCATATTCGATGCAAGATCCAGTGCACGGTTGATATTCGTCCTGAACACACATCCATCGAGCCCATACTCCGTTCCGTTGGCGACTTCCAACGCATCGGCATCGTCCTTTACCGTGATGATCGGCGTCACTGGTCCGAATTATTCTTCCATTGCTACTCTAAAGACTCTCCCAACGTTGTCGATTATTGTTGGCTCATAGAATAATTCCCCACATCATAGGCTCCTTCCAAATTTTTGTCTTCGCAGGCCAATCGATCCGAGAAGGTATGCAATGGTCTCCCATTTGCATATGTTTACCCGAAACGGAAACCCAATTTCTTCAACGGGTATTTTTCTTCGCTCATACAAAGCCTTTCAAAGGCATCTGAAAGGAGTGGATCATGCGTGCAATGGTCTTGCCTGAATTTGGAGATCCGAATCTATTTCAACTCAAACAGGTCGAAGATCCCCAACCCGGTCCGGGGGAGATACTTGTTCGCGTAATGGCTTCGGGTACCAACCCGGTTGAAGCCAAAATACGGCAGAATGGGTACATTTCGGGATTCAAAACCCCTGTGATCCTAGGGTATGATGTTTCCGGTGTTATCGAGAAAACCGGTGAGGGTGTCGAAGAATTTGCTGCCGGCGATGAAGTCTTCTACACCCCGGAAATCAGCGAAAAATGGTCCGGAAGCTATGCCGAGCTCAATGTCGTGCCCTCCAGCATTGTTACCCGGAAGCCGTCGAATCTGACTCATATCGAATCTGCGGCAGTGCCACTGGCCGGAGGGACGGCATTCGAAGCGATCGTTTCGCGACTGGGGATTTCGCCGGGGGAAACGGTTCTCATTCACGGTGGAGCCGGGGGTGTCGGGTCATTCGCGGTTCA
>JBEPYC010000531.1:0-2807 GCA_041641555.1 Chitinivibrionales bacterium
GTTGAAAAGGGGCGGGGCGATGATGCCACCACTGAGGTGTGGAAGGTGAAGGCCGACGACAAAACGACCAATCAGCTCGTGTTCAGCTACGCGGGTGATTGGTGGAAATGGACAATATCCGCCAATGAAGCCAAGGCTCTGGGCGTGATCGGGGTTGGCAGCGACGGTGGAAACACCCCCCATCTTTTTCCCCCGTCAACGACTCCCAGTGCCGCGGGATTCTATGACAAATGCCGCCGCGGCTGCATGGGCGTTATCGCTCCGGGAGGAAACATCTACATGCATGCCCTTCGGGGGCTTCACAAGGAGCAGATATTCCATACATGGTCCCCCCCAACGGATTGTGATACCGCCGGGTACGAGGTGAGCATGGAGAAGAAAAACAGTCAGATCTGGGATTGGGTGAGCGTTCCTTCTCATACCCGCGATGATGCGCATGTTATGCACGGCAACTATTTCTCCGCGAATTCAGATAAATGGTTTGTGACCAGCCATGCAACCTGGCGTCAGTCGTACAAATGCGGTGCCAACTTCACCGTGGTTAACTGGGTCGATGGGCAGGGACTGTATTTGTCCAGTAATGAGAATCACCCGTGGCCGGATGCCAGAGATTATTCAAATACCATCGTTTACTGTGACTCCGATGGCGACTTTCGGCTCGATGGTCCGGCCGGTTCTTTCCAGGATACAACCGGTGCCTGGTTCACGCCTGAAGGTACTCAGGTTCGGGTCGGCCGGTCTCGAATACGGCAGCGTGGGATATCGATCGGACGACATACCCCCAGGTCGTTTGACATTCGCGGGCGAGCCATTCCGGATGCGGCAAAACGTAACTACACAGGAGTACGAGTTATCCGTTCGGAGAATGCCAAAACCGTTGTAGGGTTCGGTAAAAGAAACCAGGGGGACCGGAATTGAGGGCGTGTGTTGGGTGCTTTCCCTATGCCCCCCCCATTAGCGAGTTCCCGATAATATCGCGCTCTCAATTCCGTCACTCATTGGCACGTATCTTCGCCGTAACGTGTTATTTACAGGGAGAACACGCATGAAGTCACTCGTCATAGGTGTAATCGCTCTTCTGTGCTTTGCTTTGACTACCGAGGCTGTTGACGGGTTTGCAGTTACTGCTATTTGTCGAGCAGGAGAAGATGTCAGTGAGTCGGCGGTTCCCGAGTGCTATGTGGGGGGAAGGCGCTATGAACCTACCGGGAAGATTGTGCGATATACCATTACCAACGGCACTGTTTCCGCCTCCGATACCATTTACAAACAAACCTGGGCGCGTATGCCGGCGATCAATCCGGAAGGCACCAGGATCGCTTTCTATCGCTTTGATGCAAAAACCGAGAACGGCGTTTTCAGCTGGGGCGAAGGGGACATGCACATCAGCACGATGAATATGGATGGATCGGACGTACGCGATATACTTACCTTTCGCGATGAAGACAAAGGGAGGTTCGATAGGAACAATCTCGACTGGACTGCGGGAGGATGGATCTACTACGCTCACCCGGAGCTCCAGGACGGCTACGAAATCTGGCGAGTGAAAGGAAATGATCCTTCAACCAATGAGAAGGTAACCTCGTACGAGAAAATACAGGCGGGTAGATTCAGCATCTCGGTCGATGGTACACGAGCGGTTATTGTCTCAGGATTGTGTAACCCGTTTCATGATCCTATTAGAAATAGGAAGAAGGACTGGTGCGTAATGCCGCATGAGTTTCCACCATCCTCAGAACCAACACGCGATGGGTGGGATTTTGCATGCTACGCGGGATGCATGGGGTTTGTGTCTCCTTTAGGTGAACATGTGTCGCATTTCTATCCCGGTGGACATGAGGAGTTTCATGTAAACAAATGGGCTTTGCCGAGCCAATGCCTTTCGACTGATATCGTGACCTCCGAAGAGCTCCCTTCGATTATTACCGGTAACACCGAAATCGGTTCGAAAATGAACGAAGCGCCTTGCGCGGCTAACAGTGACCGGTGGGTATGCCTTCAAATCGGGAATAGCTGGAAACTCAACGGTACCCAGCAGATTCTGGTCGATTGGGTCGACAAGAAAGCGATAAACACGTCAGGTCACAAGTGGGGACCTAACAACGATGGTCTCGCATACATAAGCACCTCAGGAGATTTCTGGGTGAGTGGAGGGCCGGCCGGAGCATGTCAGAATGCGCTGGGGGAATGGGTCGCTATGGACAACATGCTCCCTTCGCATGTTACCACCCAGAAACGAGCAGGAAGGGCAGCCAAAGGCCACAGTGTGTGGAGCATCGGAGTCAGAAGCCTCTCTCATCATTCTCTCAATCGTGAGCAAAACGCGTACGACATCAACGGCAGGAAACTCTCTGCCTCGCGTTCAAAAGCCTCCGGCATCGTGGTCATACCGCCGACCCGCGACTAAACTCTATATCGCCAAAAACATGGTCCTGGTCCGTCGCGGATGACCGTTACGGACCAGGGATCAGTGCGTGGGTTTTCCCACCCGCTCAACTGGCGATCATCATCCACCTAAGTAATGCGCACAGCTCTAAACCCGATCGTTTCTTGTGCTGGCTGGCGCCATATCACTCCCACGCCCGGAGCTAGAGCGATCACCTGAATCACGCCCCACAGCCGGTAAGCGATCAATCTGCCGCTTCTCGCCGGTGACCTCCGATCCAATTCTTACAGAAGTCATTCCTTGCGGGCGTTAGGCTTACCGGCTTGATGGTGCAAGACGGAGTGTTCTCCTCCAATAATTTCACCCCTAACAGTGCATTCACTCGAGGATGTGTAGTGTTGGCCGTGCTGGGCTGGCATCA
>JBEPYC010000532.1:0-2807 GCA_041641555.1 Chitinivibrionales bacterium
GCAGAGAACAGATTTTCCCCAGATTTTTGACCCCCAGATGGTGGTTGAGTTTTACTCGAAATGATTCATTGGTAAGGGCTGCCCATCTTTACCGATAACAGTCATGATAGCAGGATTCGGGGGGGGTGAACCATAATGCCAAAGATGGAACACGCTGCCCCGACATTCTTGGAGTTCACTCCATGTGCCCGCAATCAGTTGCGGAAGCCGGAAAGCGGTTTCTGCACGCTTTGAATACCTGTGTTTTCGGGTAAACAGAGATTTGCGGGAGAACCGTGCCCTCATAAAAACGCTCGGAGTTATTTGTGCATCCCGCCACCAGAAATCGCGAATCGAACTGCTCGTCGTCGACATTCGAGGTACCTGGCTCCTTTTTTGCTCTTCATGAAATGTTTGTCCGGGAAAATCTTATCTCAACATGGTCTCCGGATCCTGCCTCATGAAACGACAATCCATCTATATAATATCCGATTCCACAGGAGCCACCGCGGAACAGATGGTGCGTTCGGCACTGGTTCAGTTCGAGGTGGAAAGCAGGGTCGTGCGGTATCCCAGGGTACATACTCATGAAAAGGTGAAGAGTATTATTGGTGAAGCTGCCAGGGAACGGGCGCTGCTATTTCATACCCTTGTCCAGGAAGATCTTCGGAAGTATCTCCTCGAGCAGGCGCGAGCACATAATCTCGATGCCATGGATCTGATGGGACCGATTCTCGATCGGCTGACCGTCAGGTTTCGCGTGCCGCCCCGCAAGGAACCCGGTCTGTTCAAGCATGTTACCGAGAAGCGCCGTCGGGAAATCGAGGCGGTGGAGTTTGCGTTTCATCACGATGACGGCACCAATCTGGACAGTATTGACCAGTCAGAAATGGTCCTGGTGGGTCTATCGCGGATGATGAAAACCCCGACGATGCTTTTTCTGGCATATCGAGGGTGGTTTTGTGCCAATGTGCCTCTTGTAATGGAGTTTCCGATTCCAGAAAAATTGGCGGCATATCCGGCAAACAATGTGTTTTGTCTCGATCTGGCGGAACATCGCCTGGTGGAGTTGCGTCGTACCCGCGGGAAAACCGACAACCTTCCGCCGAAATACATGTCGCTTGATTATATACGGAAAGAGCGCTCGTATGCCTCGGGAGTGTGCCGAAAGCATCACTGGCGAATAGTCAACACCACCGGAAAATCGGTCGAAGAAGTCGCGGGGGAGATCCTGGCACTTCGGGGAGAACGTCAAAGTTCGGGATGACGGTCAAGGGAGAGTATTGCAAATGGCCGGTGATGGGATCACCGGCCATATATAATTCCTGCCGTTGCCTAAGCATGGTAGGAAAGCAAGAGGATCGAGTGCCTTACAGATTCATGTCGAGTTTGGCGTACACTTTAGGCTGATTTGCCCCAAGATTGCCGTCAAATGGCGCGGAGGATCCCACCGGCTGAATTCTGTTTCCTAAAAGATTCAATCCCCCGGCGCGAATGCTGATAGACTCCGAAGCGTTGTATGTAAGAGATCCGTTCAGCTCGAACCGACTCTTATTCCAGAGCAACTGCTCACTGGAGAGAGTTTCACCATCGGTTATACTCGCGCTTGTACCAGAGGTCCAGATCGGGGTCAGCGTCAGACCGAACTGCTCCTTGGAGAATGACAGAGAAAACTTGATCTGGTGGGAAGGAAATTGCATCCACTCGTGCAGCTTGGAATTCCCATTTTCCGATTCGTACAATGTAGAATCGTAGTCAAACAAGGGGGGGAAGGTACCCTCCGCAGTCGTCATTGCATTGGAGGTAGAATAGGACAGGGAAGTGGATAGCCATTCCAAGGGCTTGCCTCGCAAGGTAAGCTCTGTGCCGATTATATTGAACGGGTCCTCTGAACTGATGACAGGGAATCCTTAGTGCGAAAGTGTGTTGAAAAGAAGGTGATTCCGGAGGAAGAGGCGGAGAAATTGAGCGAAGAGGAAAAGCTTACGTTGATGTTCAGGGCGGGCATTTCGACAGCAACGGAAATCAGTGATATCAACGACAACACTAAGAGTGCTGTCGATATGATTCGGGGTATTGCCGGGGCTGTGGAAGACGTCAGTCTTGCCTCCGATGTCGCGATGAATGCTATTAATGAGTTTATTCCCACCCTGACACGTATCAATGACAATCTTCAATCACTCTCGGGATGTATTGTTCAGGCACAAACCCGCTTTCCCGGAGCAAACCACACCTCTGAGCTTGCAGGTTATATGGAAAAACTCGGTAGGGAGTTGTCGGCTATATCAGAAATGGCAAGGTCTGCAGGGAATCCCCGCTGTGGATGACTTGGTTGGAGTTTTTTGATGCAGTAAAGTCACCCGATATGCCTGGCCTCGGAATTCTATATGTACGGCGACCATCGTTGTTTGCAGAGCGGTATAGTTTGTGTTCCGAGCTGTACGCCACGGATTTCGCATAGTTAGGTATCCGAATGTCAAGGGGGTCGTAGGATAAAGGGCCTATTCATCCTTCTCCCCGAGCGTGAAATAGAACGTCGCTCCTTTGCCGGGTTCTCCTTGTGCCCAGATCTTGCCTCCGTGCCGTTTGATGACACGTTCCACGATCGGCAGTCCTATACCTGTGCCGCAGAATTCTTTTTCGGCGTGGAGCCGTTTGAATGGGAGAAACAACTTCTCTGCGTGTTTCATGTCAAAGCCTGCGCCATTGTCTCGTATTACAAAAACTCGTTGTTCTTCATGACTCACCACGCGGAATTCAATCCGGGGCCTTTCTGTTTTTGCCGTGAATTTCCAGGAGTTGCGAATGAGGTTTTCCAGTGCAAGCGA
>JBEPYC010000533.1:0-2776 GCA_041641555.1 Chitinivibrionales bacterium
TGATCGTCCGTTTGAAATTGGTGACTTTATTATTGTGGGAGAGTTCTTAGGGACAGTGGAGCACGTGGGAATCAAGACCACCCGTGTTCGAAGTCTCGGAGGCGAGCAACTCGTATTCTGTAACACTGACCTTACCAGTTCACGCATACGTAATTACAAACGCATGGAAAAGCGTCGAATCGTTTTCACCCTTGGAGTCACCTATGATACAACTCTGGAGCACACAAAGGAAATCCCAACGATTCTTCGCGAAATAGTCGATTCTGTCTCCGATACAACATTTGACCGGGCGCACTTCAAATCTTACGGAGACTTCAATCTGATTTACGAGGTCGTTTACTATGTTCTCACCAGCGACTATAACAAGTACATGGATATCCAGCAGGCTATAAATTTCCGGGTTAAGGAAGAATTCGAGAAGCGGGGTATCGAGTTTGCATTCCCGACGCAGACCTTGTATGTCAACACAGAGATGAAATAAAGGTGTAACGCCGCCCGTGCAGCTACGGCGACCAACGAACATTCTCACGTCGTACGTACTTAGCGGTGTGGTAGTCATTGTAAGAGATGAGGAAGCAGGTTATGCTATTCAAAGAAAAGTTGGAACACTCCTGGGAGAAATCGGATTCATTTGTCTGCGCAGGACTCGATCCCGATGTCGATAGACTTCCCCAGGCTGTTCGAGATGCTCAATACCCGATTTTTGAGTTCAACCGGGCACTTATCGACGCGACTGCCGATCTGGTGTGTGCATACAAACCGCAGATCGCCTATTATGCAGCTGCCGGCGCTGAAGATCAACTGGAAATGACTATCGAGCACATCAGGAAGCGTGACCCGCAAATAGTTGTCATTCTCGACGCCAAGCGTGGAGATATCGGCAGCACCGCGCGGATGTATGCCAGGGAGGCTTTTGAGCGCTACGGTGCCGATGCGGTAACGGTCAACCCATATATGGGCACCGACACGCTGGAACCCTTTATCAATGAGCCTTCCCATGGCGCAATAGTACTGTGTAAGACTTCGAATCCTGGATCGGGAGATTTCCAGGATCTCGATGTAGGGCAGGAACGACTGTATCTGTCAGTGGCCCGTAAAGTCGCGACACTCAATGCGAATGGGAATATTCTGCTCGTGGTCGGCGCGACCTATCCTGAGCAGCTGGCAGAAATCAGACGTATTGTTCCCGAGGTGCCTTTTCTTGTTCCTGGGGTTGGAGCACAGGGGGGAGATATCAGGCAGGTTATTTCAAGCGGGATCCGGGCCGATGGACTCGGGCTTATCATCAATTCTTCACGTGGCATAATCTACGCTTCGGGTGGAGAGGATTTCGCGGAAGCAGCACGACAAAAGACACTGGAGCTTCGCGACGGAATCAGGCAGGCGATGCAGTAAGCGTTTTGTCCAACCCCTCGGAGGGAACCGGAAACGCCAGCAGACTAATTTCAGGAAGTATTCGCTGGTTATTCCAACCATTCTCGCGGATTGAGCGCATCGGTAACCTTGCGCACTTCGAAGTGAAATTTTCCGCTCTTGCCCAGAGTCCCCACAGCGGAACCATATTCGACTTCTTTGCCCTTGGGAACCTGTACTTTCGCAAGGTTGGCGTAGATGGTGAGATACCCTCCGGCGTGATCAATCATAAGGAAATTACCCAGTCCACGCATCGACCCCACATACACCACCTGCCCCGGGGCCACACTTCGGACCATCCCTCCCGGCGTAGCAATTATGTCGATACCATTACTCATGGTAACCGTTTTGTATACCGGGTGTACAATCTTACCAAACTCTTGAATTACTTCGCCTTGCACCGGCCACGCCAGCTTACCCTTTCTTTGTTCGAACGCGATCCTTTGTTTGCGTTCCATTTCGGTCTTTGCTTCGCGACGCTGATTGCTCAGTGTTTCGATGATCTTTGCCAACTGTTTCTGCGACGCTTCCAGCTCTTGGACCATCGCGAGGTAAGCTTCTTTTTCTTCCCGAATCTCTTCTACCAGGTTCCGCTGTTTACGCTGTTGGGAAACCAGGTTTTTCGTCTCAGTTTCTTTTTCGGTGCGAAGCCCAGTCAACTCCGCAAAGCGCTGCTCTACGGCCGATTTATGCGTTTCCACTTCCACTCGAGCGCTGTCGATTCGCCGAAGGAGAGCACGGTCATAACGGTTCAGATCCTGAAAGAAGCGCACCCGGTAGAGAATCTCATCCATGTTTCGTGACGAAAACAGAATCTCCATTATTCTCAGCGGTGATGGTACATTTACCGGACCAGTCATGTACATGTGGCGCAGGCGCTTTTCCATCACTGTTCTTCGCTGCTCCAACTCCCTGTCCGCATCGGCAAGCGAGTCACCGAGAAAAGAGATAAGCACGGAAACAGAATCAATTTGCGTACTCAATCCCGACAGGTATGTCTCGGTGGTCTGAATAGTGCTTTGCAGTCGATTCAGGCGCGCCAGTTGTGTTCCCTCTTTCTCCTCGAGCATTTTCAAAGTCTGTTTACCACGCTCGAGCTCAAGTTTGATAGAGTCGAGTTCACTGCTTTTCTGCTTTATTTTCGAGTCGTATTCCTGGAGAAGATCGTTGGCTTCAGCAGCTCTAGCCAGAGTAGTCAGAGCAAGAGCAACGATAAGAAGGCGCAAGAACAAAGCCACGGGGCGGGTCTCGATGTTCAGGTGAGAAATTTGCGTACTGCATTGATGCTGCCGAGCCATCCGAAAAACATGCCGATTCCCGGTGGAATCCACAGCAAGCTGATTGGCCCCCAGTCAAAGGCGAA
>JBEPYC010000534.1:0-2768 GCA_041641555.1 Chitinivibrionales bacterium
CAGACCGCCCACGGAGATCTTGATATCCTGGTTTCGCCACGATTCGAAACCGAGCACGTTGGTGTCTTCGGTTATATCGAGAAACCAGGGAGTGTACCGCCCTCTCAGGAACAGACGCAGGTGGCGTGTGAGATCCCAGTTCACCCCAGCGCCGGCATCGAGGCCGATATCGAAATTCGTGAACTCATCGTTGAGTTCTTCCTGAAAATCCACAATCGCTACATCGGTATCCCCAGTAGCATCGACGACAAATCCGAAGCTGGCACCGGCGAATGCAAACGGCACGATCGGTGAGTCGTTGAGCCAGAGCCACTTGATCCGAACAGGAAGTTCGGCGTAGTCAAAGGTGATTTCGGCCTCCTGACCACCGATCTCAATTTCGGAACCATTGGTCACCCAGTTGGCGGAGATCTCCAGATACCACGGCTCGGCCAGGCGCAGGTCACCGGTAAGGCCCAGAACCAGTCCAGTGTTGAACCCTGAACCGACATCGGGGTCGACAAAGGCAGAAGAGACATTCGGTCCGCCCTCGATCCCGATGGCTGCATTGTGCGCAAGAGCTGTTTGTGCGGTTATCAGCATTGCCGCCGCCAAAAAAGTTATCAATCTTCTCATATCGAAGCTTCCTCTCTTTGGGGTAGGACACCAGTGTAAGTATTGCACGAGATGAGGCGCAATCATTGTGCCACAAGGAAAGACTGCGCAGAAGTCCGGTGGGAGTCGTATTTTTAGGTGTTCTTCCGGTTTCAATCAGAAAGGCGAACAAGGAGTGGAGACCGTATTCGAAGCAGTCATGCTGATGTGCTTTGGTATCAGTTGGCCGATATCAATAGCCAAAGCCCTCCGAACGAAGGTAGTCGAGGGAAAGAGCCCGGTATTTATGGGAGTCGTCTGGTGTGGGTATCTCAGCGGGGTGCTTCATAAGGTGTTCTTCTCGATGGACTGGGTGATCATGCTGTATTTCATCAACATGGTGACGGTGGCTACTGACTTTTTCCTTTATTTCAAGTACCGGAAAACCGAAAAGAACACGCTTCTTGCATCATAACGGGGATGACTGATGGCTCTTCCGGACCGATTCGAATTCGCCCTTCCCACCTGGGCTCAAGTAATAGACAAAAAGGCGCCTGCAAACGGTTCCGACACTGAAAAGATGTCCTTCGCGATAGAACTTGCCCGGGAAAACATCCGGCGGAAAAGCGGTGGTCCTTTCGGGGCAGCCATTTTCTCCCAAAACGATGGTTCTCTGGTCTCTGTTGGAGTGAACCTGGTGACATCGGTTGGATGTTCGGTTCTGCATGCGGAGATCGTTGCGATTATCATGGCACAACGGGCACTGGGGACATTCGATCTTTCTTCCCGGAGACTCGAGCTTCACAGCTCGACTGAACCCTGTGCCATGTGTCTGGGGGCGATACCATGGTCAGGAATCCGAAGGCTTGTCTGCGGGGCGCGGGATGAAGATGCGCGGTTGGTTGGATTCGATGAAGGGGCCAAACCCCGGGATTGGAACGAAGTATTGAAAAACGCGGGAATAGATGTGGTCGTGGATGTATGCCGGGATAATGCGAAGGCGGTTTTGGAAGAATACGCCCGGAGTGGTGGCGTGATTTACAATGCGGGGAAGAATGATCAATCTCAGTGATGCCCAGAAGCAATTTGGTGAGAAAATTATACTGGATCGGGTGAACACGACAATCGACCCTTCGTGGCGCACCGGTTTGATCGGAGTGAACGGCACCGGGAAGACCGTATTCTTGCGGATCATTGCGGGAGAGGAAGAGCTCGATGGAGGGCAGATTTCGCGTCCCGGGGAGCTTCGGCTGGGGTATCTTCCCCAGGAGATGACTTTCGATGAATCCATGAGCCCCCTGAAAATGGTTCTTCAGCCATTCGAGCACCTTATCAATATCGATGAAAAAGTGGAAAAACTGGTGGAGAAACATGAGGGTGATCAGGAATCGGCCATGAAGGCGCTGGAGAAAATCGATGAACTCCACACCGAGCGCTCATTGCATGGTGGAGATTCGCTTGAGCCCCGTGCCCGCAAATATCTCAAGGGGTTGGGGGTTCCGGAGCAATCATGGGAGCGAAGTATCGTGGAGCTTTCGGGCGGTTTCCGGATGCGTGTTGTGCTTGCCCGTCTTCTGCTGATGAATCCCGACCTTTTGCTGCTGGACGAGCCCACGAACCACCTTGATATGGATTCTCTTTTCTGGCTTGAGCGGTTCCTTCAGAAATTCCGCGGAGGGGTGCTGGCGGTAAGCCACGACCGGGGTTTCCTGAATCGGTGCATGACACATACGCTTGAGCTGGAGCGTGGCGGTGCGACCATTTTTCGGGGGAATGTAAAGGGCTACCTGGAATGGAAAGAACAGAAGAATGCTGCCGATGAAAGCCGCACCAGGAGTCTTCAGTCGCAAATTCAGCAGACAGAACGTTTTATCGAGCGATTCAAGGCAAAGAGTACCAAGGCCACGCAGGCCAAATCGAAAATGAAACAGCTTGAACGGCTCAAGGAGGAGCTTCCCGACACCGTGCGAGCGAGTCGGATGGTGAATTTCCGGCTGCCCGAACCGACTCGGTGCGGGTCGGTGCCGATCAAGCTGGAAAGTGTTACGGTGGGCTACGGGAAAGATCCGGTTCTTAAAGACCTGTCGGTGCAGATTACCCGGGGAGACAAGATCGCGGTGATTGGCCCCAATGGTGCGGGAAAGTCCACCTTTTTGAAAGCATGTGCCGGGCAGCTGGAGGTCTCAAGCGGTTCA
>JBEPYC010000535.1:0-2747 GCA_041641555.1 Chitinivibrionales bacterium
CGATGAACCAGATCGAAGGAATAAAGGCTATGAGAACGTTCCCGGCGCCAAGCCTTGTGGCAAAGGCGGGAAGCAAAACGTTTGGCGAAATGATCGCCATGGCGAATTTGAAGAACGAAACATCCAGTGCATGTACCGTTACATTGAACCTGTATCGGCCATCCTGTAGGTAGGAAGAGTACTCGTCTGGATGAATTTCGCTTTTCTTGAGTACGAAATCGGGCGAGGAGCTTTCGGTGCTTGCCTGGATTCCGGGCGAGTCCTGGCTCGGGGTTGTGATAGTCGAAGGTTCCTCGGTCATGTATTCGCTTTTGATGTAAGTTCCACCAGAGAACAATCCCGACACCGTGAAAGCCCCCTTTCGGGGCTGAAACAGCCATTAAAACCAAGTCACTTAGGGGAGAAGACCGGTTGCTCTGGTACAGTTTCTGGCAGGGCCATTGACCAGAAAATACGAAAAGACCTGCACTTATGCCGAGACCTCCGGTTCGCTCAGGCCGACATACGTGCCCGAGCTTTCGAATTGCAGTCTGATAATGGTAACGACAAACATGATGCCTATCGGGGCGATATGCAGGGGAAAAGATCCACTTACCCGGAAACCGGGTTGCTGACAGTATTTCCCAATGATAGAATAACTATTTTGGGAGACAGGCAGGAGAGGAACATGTGTCCTATAAAACACGGCAGATTAACGAGTTTGGTCCCTGCTCTTTTTCTCCTCATGACGCTCCATGGTTCAGATGCATCTTGTAAGGAAATCGGTTCGCCAGTTCAAAATGAATTCGTGATCCAGCTTCCCTGGAAATTGAACTACGAAGCTGCAGGAGAAATCATAGCGCAGAGTAAGGGATGGTACGACTCGATCGGAGTGTCGGTTCGACTCAAACCGTGGACCGATTCGGTGGATCTTATGGCTCAGGTTGTCGAGGGGACCGCTGAGCTCTCGGCCGCATCGGCCGATATGATCCTGATGGCCCATCATCGGGGCGCATCTATCACCGCCTTGGGTGCTCTTCTTCAGCGTTCTCCCCTTGCAGTGATTGCTATTGACCGCGCTCTCAAGACACCGGGTCATCTCAAAGGCAAACGCATAGGCTACTTACCGGGACATGAGCATTTTCTCCGAATCATACTGAACGGCAATGGGGTGCCCTTATCGAGCGTCCAGTTTCGCTTGCGTGAGCAGGACTACATCGCCGCGCTTCAGGAAGGACGCCTGGATGCGATCGTGGGCTTTGTCTCCTCTGAGGTCGAAGAGCTTTCTGCTCATGGTTTATCGCCGCACTTCATGCCTGCCTACAAATATGGATATCACTGTCTGACGCATGTTTATTTCACCAGTACCCGCGCGCTTGCCAGACGCGAAAGCGAAATCCGCGATGTCCTCGATGTGACGATGCGCGGATGGCGCTACGCCTTCTCTCATCCCGTGGAAACCGCCAGGCTAATCGTTGAGAAGTATTCCACTCAAAGTTCCATGCATATCGAGCTTGTGGGACTTCGGACCTTAAAATACCTGGCTGCTCCCGCCGGGTGCCTGGAGTGCATAGGGACAATGACCAAGCATGACTGGGAAAAAACAAATGCTCTTCTGAAAAAGACCGGCAGGATAAAATCTCCGGCCGCGCTTGATGGGTTGGCTCAGCCCGACTTCCTGGAAGATCGGTGATACCATGAAGCGAAAAATCTCGCACCAGCTCCTCTGGATAACACTTGCATCGCTGCTGGGAACATTTCTGGTATTCCTGGGTGTCTCTTCATTCGTAACCTGGCGTGAATTGAATCGGCAGGAACTTGCTAACCTCAGACGGACCACCGGGTTCCTCTCTTACGATCTTGGGTTTTCGCTCTGGCTCTACCAAAAAGACGCAGCGCAGCGAATAATCGAAAATGAAATGGTCGATAACAAAAGTATCAGCTCGATAACAGTTCATGACCACAGCGGAGATCTTTTTGTCGAGGCAACTCGCACAGAAAAGAACCGAAGGCATAACCCAGTCGGACGTATAGCTTCATGGCTTGTTGCCGAAGTCGATTATTCGCCCCGAGAAACCAATGTGCTATACAACAATCGCGTTACGGGAACGGTTCAGGTTGAAGCCGATAAAACTGAGATTCTGGATAAGGTCGGCGCCTCGATCATTCGGAACTTACTTGCGTTTCTCCTCTTCGCATCTCTTGGAGCAGTCATTGTCTGGCTTGGAATCTACCGGATGGTAGTACGTCCACTGAAAAAACTCACTATCGGCATAGGTAAACTGGGAGAGGGAGACTTAGGACATCGCATAGAGCTCAGCCACGTGGAAGAGTGGGCGTATGTGCAGCATGCGGCCAATACCATGGCCGCTCAACTCCAAAAGGCACAAGAAAAGCTCCTTCACGACAAGGAGCAATTGCAGGCAGTCATCGAATCGGTATCAGAAGGTATTATCGCGCTTTCTCCTGAAGGGGTAATACTGTTCAGCAACAAAGCGGCCGGCGACTTTCTTGGCGAAACGAAAGGCGAGCTGGTTGGCAGGGTATTTACCACTTGCTGTGTTTTTTCGGATGTTCGAAGTGGAGAAGTTTTGCCGTACTCGTTTCGAATTGTCCTGCAAACAGGTAAACGATTTGATCGTCCGGGTATCGTTGCCCTGTGTGATCTCAAAGATGATCGGGGTCTTCACGGCCTACGCCTTCGTCGCCAACCATTGGATCGCGGCCGGCCTGTACGTGATCGACCACGTGTTCTTCGCGCTGGCCAT
>JBEPYC010000536.1:0-2741 GCA_041641555.1 Chitinivibrionales bacterium
CGTCTCCGGCGACGAGGCGCTGCGGGAGGCGTTCGAGGAGGGGCAGGACGTGCACGCCACGACGGCGGCGGCGGTGTTCGGCGTGCCGCTCGACGAGGTGACGCACGCCCAGCGCAGCTTCGCCAAGTCCGTCAACTTCGGGCTGATGTACGGCATGGGGCCGGCCAATCTGTCACGTCAGCTGGGGATCAAATTCAAAGAAGCACAGGCATTCATTGAAACCTATTTCGCCCAGTTCCCTTCGATCCGCAGCTACATGGATTCTGCAATTGAGAAGGCGCGTGAACTGGGGTATACCGAGACGCTTATGGGACGGAAACGGTATCTTCCCGATATACACACAAAAAGCCGGCAGATACGCGAAGCGGCCGAGCGTACGGCAATCAATACCCCAATTCAGGGAACGGCTGCTGACATTATCAAAGTGGCTATGATCAGCGTTCACGAGCTGTTGCCGGAGAGCTTTCCCGATGCGCGAATGCTTCTGCAGGTTCATGATGAACTCGTGTTCGAAATTCCTGAATGCCAATCCGAACGGTTCGTCCCCTGGATCGCAGAGAGTATGGCGGGCGCGATGCAGCTGAGTGTTCCGCTCAAGGTCGAAGCCGGGGTGGGTAAGAACTGGCTTGAAGCGCATTAGGGACTATTTCAATCTGAGACTCGGAGCGCATGATGATGCACTGAGTTGGTGTCGAAGCGACGCGCGGAGAGCTCGGCCCCAGAGGCGCCCATGGGGCTCGAGGGTGGATGAGAGGAGTGTGAATCTGGAAATCTGCAGTTTATGTATGCAATCGAAGTACAGTAAAAGCACCTAAATCCCTAAACCCCGTGTTTCGCCATGTTCTGCGCAGAACTCTTTGCGACGGCAGGACTCGCATCGGGCACCCATCCAGATTGAATCGAAATGGTCCATGATGCTCTGGACCACCGTTGCATCGGTAGTGATAAATCCCGATTCGAAATTGCGTTTTGCATCGCTCTTGGCCCCAAGACCCGCTCCGGTGAGGTTCGCGCTGCCCGCATATGCAAAGCTGCCATCGACAATCACGTATTTCGCATGCAGGCGGGGGCAGAGAAGGCGTTCCATCCCTTCGATTAACTCGGGGTACTTGTCAAAATCGTGTCGAAACGCCGGTCCTGGTTCCTTCGCATGCATCAATCGAATCGACACTCCGCGGGCTGCCAGATCGGAGAGGATTTCCAGAAACGGAACCATCTTCCTCCCTTTTCTCACGTAGAGATCCTTGAGGTCTGAAGTGGCCAGCCACAAGTAGTTTCGGGCCTGGGGAATCTGCTCGATAACTACTGTGCGGTGAATGGCTGAATCGGTTATAAATTGAAACATTGATCAATGCCGTGGAACTCACTTCGGTTATTCGCTTCGCATGATACCTGTTGTGTCAGGCCGTCATCCAGAGCGGAGGGCCAGCACAGAGCCTGGTACACCTAAAAATACAGTGCAGCGATGCTGGAATGCTCAGATCCGCTCGTGGTAGAGGCCTTCGCTGAATCTGATGATCCACCTGACGCCGGTGCCGTTCTCTGTTTCCACCTCTCCGTGAAGCTGACGGCGTGCGATCTGATACACCAGTTGGATCCCGAGGGTCGGGCTCTTCTGTGCATCGAATCCCTTCGGCAGTCCGATTCCATTATCCGAGACTACCAGTTCCAGTAGATTTTGTTTACGATGATACAACTGGATGCGTACTTCTCCCGTGCGGTCCTCTGGAAAAGCATGTTTGAAAGCATTGGACAAAAGCTCAGTGATGATCAGGCCGAGTGGGATCGCTATATCGATGAGAGACTCAAAACTCTCTATGTCAGCGAAAAGATGTACCCGTTCTCCAGGCATGCCACTTCCGGTAGCGATCAGATGAGCCAGATCCTCGACATACTCTTGCATATTAATCCGTGACAGACTTTTGCCTTTATATAACTTCTCATGCGCGAGTGCCATGGTACGAATGCGGGTTCCACTTTCCTGCACAATCTTAATGATTCGCTCATCACCGGTAGCCATCGCCTGAAGCTCCAGAAAGGCGGATATTACCTGCATGTTGTTCTTGGTTCGGTGATAGATTTCCAGAAGAAGCATTTCCTTTTCTCGTAGCGAGGACCGTACGTGCTCTTCGGCTTCTCTTCGATCGGTGATATCCATCACCATGCCCATCATGCGGGTTGGTTTTCCACGCTGGTCAAACTGGGTGTTTCCGTAGGTTGCGATCCATCGAATAGACTTGTCTGGCTTGATAATGCGGAATTCAAGGTTGTGTTCTTTTTTCTGTTCGATGCTTGCACGGATATCCTCTCGCCATCCCTGGACGTCATCCGGATGAATTCGTTGCGCAACACCTTCATACGTACCGTCGAACTGTTCCGGAGAAAGACCCCACATGGGAGCGACAGTGTCCGACCAGAACATCCTGTCTTCCTCCAGGTTCCACTCCCATGTACCCACTCGGGCCAGGCGCTGAGCCAGCCGGTATCTCTCTTCACTTCTGCGTAATTTTTCTTCGTTGCGCTTCAACTCGGTGAGATCACGCCCGGTCGCGAGCAGTGCTTTTTCTCCCTGGATTTCAATTGCCTTCAACTGTACATCGAGCTCTGCTATCTCCCCGTCGGCTCGGCACATCTGCCAGGTAAAGCGCTGTGGTTTTCCGGCATAGGCTTTTTCCCAGATCGCGTATTGAAGCTGTTGGGTACGCTCACCCCCTTTTTGGACCGGCGGCGCAAAATCCGCC
>JBEPYC010000537.1:0-2707 GCA_041641555.1 Chitinivibrionales bacterium
TCTGAGGGCACTTACCAAGACAAGCACGCCGTACCATCCCAAAAGAGCGCGGGGCTGGACGACATTCCAGTGCAGAAAGGTGAGAATGACCCCGTTAAGGAGTGTAGCCAGAATACCCATTGGAACGTGGCGATAGATAAGCTCAACCTGGTCGGCACGTATTCGACTATATGCCACGATATCTTTCATGATCGGCGTTCCCCGCAGGTTGTGAGAGCAGGTCCCGGAGGACCATGGCTGGCCGGATGGATGATCAATTTCTATGCCTGAAAGCACCCTTGCTCCTCCGGGGACATGCGCACGTATGTGACCTTCGGAGGCGGGCTCGTTACTTACAGGTATAGAAGAGGGCTGCAGGAAGTCTGCCGACAGGAAGGGCTTTCAGGAAGGTTACACATAGGAGCGGATTTCGTTCAGTTGTTTGCGTTTTTTCGGGCGGATCTCGTTTGATTCGGGATACCCCACAGCTATGCCGGCTACAACTCTCTGTGCCTTGGGGATTTTGAGGTGTTTCCGAATCTTTCGTTCTGTGATCCATCCCAGAATACAGGTGCCCAGCCCTTCGTTAGTGGCCTGCAGACAGAAGTGCTCGATTGCGATGCCGATGTCCAGGTAGTGCAAGGGAAGACCGCGTATCAGACTGCCTAAGCGGGCAAGGCCCGGTTCGCGTTTGGACAGTACAAGTACGAGAGCTTGTGCCTGCAGCGTGAAATGGTTAAGCGAGCTGGCCGGAGCGAATGTGCTTCTGGCAATTCTCTCCCGGATTACAGGGTTCTGTACGACAATAAAATACCAGGGCTGGCCGTTGCATGCCGACGGAGCCAGACGTGCCGCTTCGAGACATCGTTCGATCTTATCGCCATCGACCGGCGTTCCTGAAAATGCCCGGGTGCTTTGTCGATCTCGGCAAAGTTCGAGAAAAAAGGAGGGAGCCATAATCACCCAATGAGTCTATCGACAAAGGTGAAATACCATATCAGTATTGCATCTCCGAAAAGGGCCGCAAGCCATATTCCCGCCGCCAGAAAAGGTCCAAACGGCAGCCGATGATCTTCTCGCATGCGCTTAAAAAGAAGAAGCCCTCCTCCGAAGAATGCGCCGAGGACTGATGCGAACATGATTGCTTCCAATGCTACCTGCCAGCCCCACAGTGCACCCGCCATAGCCATGAGCTTGATATCGCCTCCACCCATCGCTTCTTTCTTTCGAAGAAGGACCTCACCGATGAATCCAACGGCGTAAAGAGATCCTCCACCGGCCAGAATTCCCAGAACCGATTGGAGTGGTGTAATACCCCCGGGAATAAACGAAATCCCCAGACCGATTACGATCCCCGGTAATGTAAAGGCATCGAAAATCAAAAAGTGCTTGAGGTCGATAAGCGATATTGGAATGAGGCTCAGTAAGGCACCTGCCTGGAGTGTCGCCGCAACGAGATGAAACCATCGGGCTGCAGGGCTGTTGAGCAGCGGAAGCAGGGTGATCTGCCAGATTGCATATGCTGCAATTGCCGTGATGAGTTCGACTGTCGGATACCGAAGCGGGATGGACGTTCGACATCCTGCGCATTTCCCCCGAAGCCAGAGGTAACTGAATACAGGAATATTTTCATACGGGCGAACCGGACGATCGCAGAATGGGCAATGGGATCCGGGGCTGACGATGGACTCGCCCCTTGGCAAGCGCCAGACGACCACATTGAAGAACGAGCCGAGGAGAAGTCCAAACAAAAAGACCGAAACAGTCAGTACGATGGTGGTTCCCGGATCTAAAGGCGTCATAATACGGTACAATACGGATGAACTGGTTTTACTGTGCTTCGCGAAGACGTTCCCTGACGGCTTTCGCCGAATCGACTTTCTCGCGAAACTGTTCAAGTGTTTTTTTCGCCCGCGAAACCTCTTCGAGCGGATTCTTTCCCATCTTCATGCGAATGGCTTCGCGGTGCCTGCGTAAATACGGAAGCGTAAGCTTGGGCGGCACCGAAGCCAGCAGTCGGTATGTGTAAGACTGGCGAAGAGATTGTTTCTGGGAGGTAAAAGGCGACGACTCTGCGGATCGTACGAATATCCAGGCTACGAGGAGGATTTTCAGGAGGCCGAAGATTCCGCCGAACAACCGATCTACCCATCCCAGTACCGTCAGGTGCACGACTTTCTCTACCGCCCAGCCCAAAAGAAGGACACCCAGGACCCCACCAAGAAAAAGCACTATAAATCCGGCAACCAGGCGAGCCGAATCGGATATCGGAAGAAACCCAATATGGTAATAGATTCTTCTGTAGAATCCGATCGCCACGGCAAAGCCGGCAAAGACTGCCAGCAACCGAAATGCTTCGTGAATGAGTCCACGGTACATTCCTATGACAACGAACAGAAGACCGATTACCGCCAGAATAATATCAAACGGATGCAATGCAGAAAAATTCATCGGTAGTTATCGTGCAAGGTAATCAACCAGCAGTCGAACGCCGAAACCGGTACCATGTTTGGGGATTTCACCACGAGATTCGCCCTGGTTGTAAGCCGTGCCCGCGATATCCAGGTGAGCCCATGAGGCGTCCTGCACAAAATGCTGAAGAAAAGCTGCTGCCGTGATCGAGCTTGCGTGTCCTTTCTTGAATTTCGAGAGATTACGAAGGTCGGCCAGGTCACTCTTCATAGACTCCCCGAATTCTTCGTAGAGTGGGAAGCGCCAGAGCCTCTCA
>JBEPYC010000538.1:0-2705 GCA_041641555.1 Chitinivibrionales bacterium
CAAGACTAATGCTATCGGAAAATGCAGGAGTTCCGAACAGTTTACATCAGGTGTTTTGGGACACCGAAGATCACCAGTAGGAATCGGCAATCGGCTGTTGCGGACCGGCTTTCGCGTATTTCATCAGAAGCTCGGTTAGGAGACGATCCCTGGTTTGACGGTGTGCGGGGTCATCGAAGATATTGTGGAACTCATCGGGATCGGTAGTCAGATCATACAGCTCACCTTCGGAGGTCTCAGGCCACCAGGTGATTCGCCAGGTGTCGCTGTGAAGGCTCATGTGGCGGTATTTCGATGACAGTTTGAACCACCCACTGGAAAAGGCAGCCTCCTGCATCCGCTCCTTTTCGCCTCGAATGACGGACGCATGACTGACTCCCTGCACTCCTTTGGGGATATCGACTCCCGCAAGGTCCATCAGGGTCGGCATGACATCGACATTGCTCATCGGCGCACTGGTCACCGCGGCCTTTGTACCGGGCATTCGGACGATAAATGGCACGCGCATCAGGCTCATGAACGGAACCTGACCCTTGAAAAGCAGTCCGTGATCTCCGAGCATATCTCCGTGATCGCTGGTGAAACAGATTATAGTGTCGTCTTTCAACCCCAGTCGGTCAACAGCGTCTAAAATGCGCCCGATATGCTCATCCAGCATTTCTACCATCGCATAGGTGTTCTGCAGGCAATGGTGGAAGTGTTCGCTTTCAGGTGCAGGAGAAAGCGTTCCATCGAGACGAAAAACCTTGTCTTTGGTTGCATTTTCATACACAGAAGGTTTGCCCTTCAGGCCATCGGGATTGACTTTCGGCTTGGGCAACTTCACCCCGTCCCATCGTTTCGCGTATTCCTCCAGCGCAGCAAAACTGGCGTGGGGATCGGGGAATCCGCCGAACACAAAAAACGGCTTATCTTTCGGGCTGTTTTCGAGATACTCTATTACCCGATCGGCAACATACGTCGTATGATGAGCTTCGGCGGGGATTTGCGAACGCCAGCAATCGGGCCAATGCGGCTCGGGGGAGTTTTTCCACCCGGTCTTTTCAAATACCTCTGGGTGGTTCTCCTTGAGCCATTGGCCGTAATGCCCCCGAAACGGCTCAACGGGGTCTTCGGCGTGACCAAGCGTAAGATCTACTTTTTCAAAACCATAATAGGGCCCTGTCCATCCATCGAGTTTACCGGCTTCCCATGTTCTGATCGACTCCGCATGACCGCTGTTTTCGTCGGTCTGTCCACAGGAAAGATGGAGTTTTCCGGCGCTGTAGGTGGTGTACCCTCGTTTGGCCAGCTCTCCGGGAAAGGTCGGCACACGGTGATCCAGCGGAATGCCATTGTCCAGAACACCATGTGACGGGACATGACGTCCGGTGAACAGCGAAGCGCGCGAAGGCATGCAAACCGGGTTGCTCGCGTAATGACAGTCGAATCTCACCGACTGAGAAGCAAACCTGTCCAGATTCGGAGTTCGCGCAACGGGATTTCCGTAACACCCCAGACTGTCCCATCGCTGTTGGTCGGTATGAAGTACAATGATATTCTTTGGCTGGTTTGACAAGATGTGTTTTCCTTAGTTGAGTTGCCTGAAACACCCGATCGAGTATGAAAAATACGTGATTCAGTCCCGCAGAGGGGGCAAAGAGGCGCGGGACTCCCGGAAACTCAAAACCGCACACATGTGTCTATATTTTTCTCCTCGAGACCCTCTCACCCTTCTTAGCGACATTTCCCAAACATACCGCCACATGGCATTATTTTTGTATTATAGTTCGGCTCCCCTGAACCGTAGTAATGACAACTGTGCCGATCAAGAAAGACCAGGTGGTACTAATGGGTAAAAATCTTCTTCAAAAAGTATGGAAATCTCACAAAGTTGGCCGTTTGCCTACCGGGCAGGACCAGCTCTTTGTCGGGCTCCATTTGATCCACGAAGTCACTTCGCCGCAAGCGTTCGCCATGATTCGCGAGAGAGGTCTGGGAGTTCTCCGGCCCGACAGGACATTTGCCACGGTCGATCATATCGTACCGACCAGCAGCCATGCCCGTCCATTCGGGGATAGTCTTGCCGAAAAAATGATGCAGGCTATTGAGCAGAACACCAAAGACTACGGGATCGAGTTTTTCGGGCCCGAAGGTGAAAGCCAGGGCATTGTACATGTGATCGGACCGGAACTCGGGCTTACACAGCCGGGCATGGTCATTGTCTGCGGCGATTCGCATACATCGACCCACGGGGCATTCGGCTCAATTGCGCTGGGCATTGGAACATCGCAGATCCGCGATGTCCTGGCCACTCAGACGATTGCACTCAATCAGCCGAAAGTCCGTCGATTTGAATTCACCGGCACCCGTTCCAAAGGCGTATACGCAAAAGACATGATCCTCAAAATCATGTCGTTGCTGGGTGTTACCGGAGGTATCGGCTATGCCTATGAATATGGCGGGAAAGCAGTCGAAGAGCTCTCGATGGAAGAGCGCATGACGCTCTGTAACATGAGTATCGAGGGTGGCGCCCGGATGGTTTATGTCAATCCTGATGAAACGACGTTCGAGTATCTTCGTAACCGACCCTATGCTCCGCAGGGCGAGAAGTTCGATGCCGCTGTGGAGTATTGGAAAAGCACGGCCAGTGATGCCGATGCATCCTACGATGACCGGGTCGATATCGATACCTCCCAGCTGGCTCCAATGGTTACGTGGGGCAT
>JBEPYC010000539.1:0-2670 GCA_041641555.1 Chitinivibrionales bacterium
ACTCCCCAATAATACCGAGGCAAATCAACTGCACCCCGCCGAGAAATAAAATAGCAATCACCGTCGTGGCGAATCCGGGAACGGGTCCAAGCCCGATTTGCGCGAACTGATCCGCAAAAACTCTTTGAAGGAACGTGAAAACAGCGCCTAAAAGAGAAAGTGTCGAAACAAGAAAACCCAGGTACATTGCCAGCCGGAGAGGCACGGTCGAAAACGAAAAAATTCCATCCAGGGCAAGCTTGAGAAGCTTACCAAATGTGTATTTGACTTCACCGCCGGCGCGAGCTTCACGCTCGTATTCCAAGCCAATGTGCCGAAACCCTGCCCATACGCGAAGGCCGCGTACGAAGCGATTCCTTTCCGGCATTGCGTTGAGTACGTCAACGACCTTGCGATCCATAACGCAGAAGTCACCGGAATCGTAGGGGATGTTGACATCAGCCATCAACCCCAGAATTCGGTAGAACATGGAGTAGCTCAGCCGCTTAATGACGCCTTCTTTGCGTTTTTTACGAATTGCGTAGACCACATGGTATCCCTCACGCCATTTCTTTAAAAAACGCCCTATCTGCTCCGGCGGGTCCTGCAAATCAGCATCTATTATGGCAACACAGTCTCCCCGCGCATAAGCCAGGCCTGCGGAGACAGCAGTCTGATGACCGAAATTGCGCGCAAACCGAATGAGTTTCCATCGCGGGTCCCGTTTGTGCAGTTCTCTCTCCTGCTCCCAGGAGCCGAACCTTGAGCCATCATCAACCAGAATTACCTCGTAAGGCTCGTCCCAGCTCTCAGCTGACCGATTCACCCGATCGAAAAGCGGCTCAAGCACCTCGTCTTCATTGTAACAGGGAATTACCAGCGAAATCATTTTTGGTCCTTGGTTGCGAAACCCGCCCAGGGCTGATCGAGTCTTGCGACTCCGAATTTCCCGCCCACCACTAAAAAGGCACATGAAAAGAAGGCCAGAAGCGAAACTACCAGACCCGCCAGAAATCGCTCCGAGTGGTAAGAAATCTCCACGATGTGCTCTCCTTCAGGTATGGCAAGGCCCTGAAACAGCAAGTTTGCGGGTACCAGCGGAGTAGATTCCCCGTCTACTTTCGCTTTCCATTCGGGATAATAGACATCGCTGCGGACAAGAAGCATGTTACACGGTGCATTAACACGCATTTTAACGTAACTGAATTTTTTGGCAAGTACCTCAACGGAGCCTTCAGATGTACAACGAGAGCTGTCTATTTCAACGTTCGGCGTATCCAGAATCGCAACGGTCCTGCCCGGGACAAAACGATCCGAGTTCATGAAGCTGATCAGCTCATCTTCCGAGCCCAGCACTCTAACCGAAGACGACAGGTAATTCCATGGAACGTGCTCAGCTCGAAATAACCGCATCTGCCCAGCTTCCTTTTTATACCGAACACTCAGAAGCTGTTGTCCGACATCTTCATCGATCTTGTAGAGGAAATCGTTATATCGTCTGAGCATCAGCTGATTATAGCCCTCGGTTAAAGGATACTCGAGAACGTTTCCAAGGTTTCGGGGGAAAAGCATTTCTCCTTTTTGGGGCCCATGGTATAGACGACTCTGTATACGAAATTCATCCTCTTCCAGCTCATTGATGAGGCTTGTTAATGTAAAACGCTTGTAATAGGTTTCAGGGTTCACTGCTGAACAACCAAAGCTTGACCCGAAAACATAGAGTTCCACGAAAACCAGTACCGAAAATCCTATCGACCCAAGCTGAGGAAACCTACCGTAAAGAACAAGAAAGTAGATTCCCAGAACAAGTAGATCGAACACAAGTGTGAACTGCATGGCTTTTCGAGCCGTTTCCCTGATCTGTGGATTACCGAGGTACTGGGAAGCTCCATCGAAGGCACCAGCCAGAAACAACATCGCACCAAGGGCAATGACGCCGCCGGCTATTCCCACGGTAAGCATCGATCTCTTTCTATCCCGGGGTTCGAGCTTCTTTCCAATTCTATCGAGGCCAAATCCTGCAAGAACAATGAGAGAAATCGACAACCAGAGCGTAAAACGACCCGGGATTCTAAACGTACTGAACCCCGGCACCAGGTGGAACGCCAATTTGTACAGCGGAGTGTTGTCGCCCATCGCGAGCAAGAAGCTCAGTGCAGCCACGATAGAAAAGTAGACGATTTCCCTTCGAAACCTGATACGCAGAACGCCCTGTGTCGCCAATAGAACGACCGTCACCCCGATAAACGCATTGGTTTCCCAGAAGAAAAAGGATTTACCGGGAAATCCCCAGTACGGTGAACCGACCTGGCTTGTCCCCGTTATATAACCGAAAAAGCCTGGAACGATCATAGACACGAATCGCGAAAGGGGGAGAGAGCCTCCAGCGGATTCCTCGAATGTCATTGTTTCGCGGAGGGAGAGGGCCATGTGTTTGAGCGCAGGCAGATATGAAACCACCGACATTGCCAGGCCGAATCCGCTGAAGACCGCAAAAAAGACAAGGATGCCTACTGTTCTTTTTTTGTCCAGTTTCCAGGTATATATCGCTTCGATGAGGGCATAGAGGCCAAAGAGATAGAACATATGAAGGGAATACTGAGGGTAACCGCCCAGTGTCGAGACCCCGTAGAAAATCGCTCCCACTGCAAGGGTTACCATATTCCCTGTCCGAATTGCGCGTCGAAAAAA
>JBEPYC010000540.1:0-2663 GCA_041641555.1 Chitinivibrionales bacterium
GGGGCTATTTAACTCTATAGTGTACTATTTTTCCACCCGGGAGACAATGCCTGGCTTGGACTTTTCAAACAGATATGCCGGCTGCGCGAAGTCCCCCTGGTAACCCTCAAAGTCTGACATCCCCTACAAAGTATGTTTTTTCTCAATGGGAAAAAACGGAAATGGGCATTCCCTTTTAAGGGCTTAAATCTCGGAGATGTACTCCTTTGCTTTTTTCTATGAGTTCTCTGCAGCCAGAGCGGGGGACAGCTGGTCAAAGGAAACCGCCGATTTTTTCATCGTGGCACGTTTCCTCTCGTGGATCTCAGAATGAAGCCGGCGTAAGCCGATTACGTAGTTGTTTTTCTCAGGCCGGTCCGATCCGGCCAAAGAAACGAACCGCGCGGTTGGTAGATCTTTGGTGTATTCCCGGTTGCATCACCTTTCCTTGAGTTGGCGCCTCCCAACCTATATACTTCTATAGGAAGAGAAAAACAGCCGGGAGTATCTTGAGCATCATCTGTCTGACAAGGCGCCGGGCTTTGCCTGGCTCTCAGGGGGATTATTGTATGGAGGAAACTGTATGAGAAGGTGGCTCGCAACGTTTGGGTTGGGTATTTGTGCCATTGCCGGGCATATCTCGTCTGAAATCCTGTATGAGGGGTTTGAGGGAAAATCATCGCGATGGCAGGTTCTTACCGCAGGAGAATACGATACCACATACCAGGGCAGCGGGCTGGATGTTTCTTTTCCCGACAACACTCTCGGGATCATTGCCGACACTGCCGTCTATGACTCGTTTACCTATACCGTTTCGGTGAATCCCAAACGTTCATCTTTCGCGGATATCGGGATCGGGTTTTGTCTTCAGGAAGACCTCGATGGCTATTTCTTCCTTATCGACAGTACCGAACTATTCAAGGTATTCAAGTACACTCCCAGTTCGCCTGTGCCGGTTTTCCTCGCCCATTTTCCTGCATCCTCCATAGATCATTCCACCGAAAACACTCTGGTAGTGAGCAAAAGGGGGAACCAGTTCCGTTTTTTCTGCAATGGAGTTTTTCTCGATTCCCTGACCGACGAATCGTTCGACACGGGAATGCTGGGGCTGGCGTTTGCTGGTCCGGTAGACATGGAATACCGGAATCTGGTCATTACCGATGAGTGGAAATCAGTACCCGACCCGAGCTGCTACAAAGCCATCTTTGACTCGGATTGGGAAGAGAGCTGGTATAGAGGGTTTGCCGATCCCGAGACAGAGATTGCGCCCCAGCCTTCCGGCGCGCTCCGTATCCGCACCGAGAGCACTGCGTTTACTTCACCATTGATCACCACCGGGAATTATGGAGGGTATTCGGTTCAGGGAGTATTTCAGCCGGTAGAAAGCAATACCGAGGGTTTTGATTCTTCGGCCTATTTTGGTATAGGCTTTATCGATTTTATTCAGGAGCCAAATTTCGCCTTTTCCTCTCGCTCCTATGTATTCTGGGTCAATTCCGACAGCACGGTTTCTGTTATTCGCCCCGACACCGCCGATCTGGACAGTCAGATCATAACTGCGGAGATCACCGGCAGTCTCCACCATGGAGCACACCCCGATACGCTGGAGGTTATCTGGGATGATTCTTCTTTCATTTTCTCTGCCAACGGGTTCAGGCTCGCCGCTCCGATGATTTCCAGCGAAAAATTCGAAATAGACGCAATAGGTATTATTGCTGATAAAGGTGTTTCCATGGATGTCCATTCGTTCTCCGCAGCACCTTCAAAAGATCCTGCATGTCCGCTCTCTCAGCCGATTCGCCCGCTCGCCGTGAATGATTTCGTTGTGGATACCTGGCAGAAGGTAGAGATGCACGACCTGCTTGGAAGAAGCATACCAGGGGGGAACCGATTGCAAACCCTGCCTGCGCGAATCCTACTGCTGCGAAACAGACAGACCGGGCGTGCCCGAAAAGTAATCGATATAGTGCCGGCCAATTAGGGGGCACGGAGGGCTGCAGGGCAGATACCCAGCCGCCCGTACTAACCGGGCAGCAGAGACTCACGAAGACTCATTAGGCTCCCAGATCCATAAAAAAAAAGCTTTCGGAAAAACCGAAAGCTTTTTTCCGCCCCGAGTACGTATCGGATCAAATCTTTGATTTTGCCTTCAAGCATTTCATGCACATCTTTACCTTCTTGGGCGTGCCGCTTTCAACGCTTTTCACGACCCGCAGATTCGGCTTGAACAGACGCTTATTCACGTTGTGGGCGTGGGTAACCGTGCTACCCATTTGAGGTTTTTTACCGCAGATCTCACATACACGTGGCATAGTTGTTCCTTATGTTTGGTCGTTCTTGGTACTAAGCAATTTCCTAAAATATATTCTCCAAGGCATTTTGGTCAACATTCAACTTTGGCGGTAGGAATGCTCGAAGGGCTCAAACCGGTATTCAGTAGTATTCTTCGGCCCGTAATGCGCGGATTGTCGCGACTGGGTCTGAATCCCAACGCCATAACCTTGATTGGACTCGCGTTTTTTATCGGTTCAGGCTATGCCACCGCCGTGGATAAATGGAATATTGCTCTGGTCTTGATCATAATTGGCGCGTGTTTCGATGGCCTTGATGGGTTGATGGCTCGGGATATGAACCTGAAATCTACTTTTGGAGCAATTCTGGATTCCACTGTCGATCGCCTGACC
>JBEPYC010000541.1:0-2645 GCA_041641555.1 Chitinivibrionales bacterium
CCTAATCTCGATACACTGTCTATTCAGGTAACCGTCAGTATCCATGAGCGACATACCCCTTCTTCCTTGGAAATTTTGGGAAATGTTTTTCCGGTGATTATGAGAAACTATTTTCCGGTGCCAACAAAACAAGCTGAAAACCACTACGCCCAACGGAGTAATTTGCCCAGTGCTGTGGCAGAGGTTTATTACACTTAACAGTACTTTGTGCCTTTTCCATGTATTCCTTTTTTTCACAATCCTCGAGTTCGAGTTCGACACCGATTGCCTGGCCAAGCAATTCGAGGTTTTCTGTGCGGGCAAGCCAGTGTGTGAATTCCGTTGCTTCATTCTTCCACTCAATTCGCAAACCGACAGGTTGCAAACGGCCAAGAGGTTTCTCTGCTTTCATTTCCGTTCCTCCCGCACAGGATCAAGTTGCTTCTCCCAAGGAATCTCAGGCAGCTCAGAAGTTCTCCATTGTAGCTGTTTCTGATACAGAATGCTCTCAAAAACAGTAGATGATTCAACTTTTTAGTCTTTTAGCATAGCCAGACGGCGCCTTGCTGGACCAAGTCACCTGGGATTAGACGTAGCTTCGATAACCGGCGAACCACTTCGTGCCATTTGACCATCCTCCCGTTAATCCTTATGCTCCCTGAACGACTCCAACAATTCGCGAAACGACTTCGGATGATACTTTCCGAAGCTCTGGTTGTCGACAAATACGAAATCATATTCATTTGCAGGCTGTACCCTGTTTATGTCTTCGCACCACTGCTTCAACCGAGCCATCTTCGGGGGCACGTCCAGATCCTCTTGCCCTTTCGTCTCGGCAATGACAACGCGTCCGTCGGCCATTTTCACCAGGAAATCCGGGTAGTAGTTTGATATATCGCCACTCGCGTTCACATAGTCGAGTTTGAAGCTGACGGCGAAATAGTTTTTTGCATACGAAACAACGTCCTCGCACTGCTCAAGAAAATTGGCAAATTCCAGCTCGAAATTGCTGTCTCCGATAATGCGATTGAACACCGATTTCTTCGGGAGAAGATAGCCCTGTTCCTTCACCACAAAGGGCCGGGTCTGCCGCAGCTTTATCGTGTCGCGTATCTCGGCATCACCTTTGTCGCGAACAGTCAGATCGTTAATCGATGCTTTGAATGTTTCCAGCAGGGTTTTTGTGGCCACCTGCTCGGACAAATTCCGCAAAGTATTCGGCGATTCGAGGTCGATCGACCGGCCAAAGAGCCAATCCTGTACGAATGCCTTTACCTTGCCGTACAGAACATCATAGCCGCTGAACAAACGCAGGTCCTTCATGATCGTCTGCGTGAAATACCCGAGCACACTGCGGTAGTCGGCAATCCCCGCACTATCGAGGATAGTTGTATGGGTCACTTGTCCCGTGGTAATATCTTTGAAGACAATCTCGCGCTGCTCTTCCTCGCTGAACTCATGGTATTCAACGGTCTGGAACGACATTGACCCTACATCGAGATCGGCAAGATTCTTGTACTCACGGTAGATGCGTGGAGTAAGTATCGGAATCTCGATGTCGAGGGCGGCAAGGTCCTTCGTGGAGTATGTGGTTCTCTCCTCCGTTCCATGGGTTTGCGGTATCACAAAGGGTCAACTGATAACGTTTTCCCTCTTCTCGTTTCTTCTCTTCGGCGGCGGACTATAATTCATTGGTGCAACTTTATTGCAAACAACGTAAAGGATTCTTTCTGAAATTCCACACCAGTTTGAAAGAAGTACTACGTCTGCCCAATTTCAGAAAGAATTCAGTTGAATGATGCCGCGGTAGGACGCGAATTGTTAACTATAGGGTTTTTCAATCTTTCCCCCGGTTTCCGTGGCGATTCGGCCTCGCCGTTTTGTGAGGCCAAATTCCGTGATCATCGGTTGCGTGGTATGCAGTCCTAAGCAAGACGGCTCCTGTTGTTGACATGTTTTGCCTGTTCTGGGTTGTTTTCTGCCATATCAGGCACATGGCACGGATTTGTGTGCGGATACGTTTTGCCAATTGGGCCCTTCTCACCCGGCCCAGAGGTTCCTTTCCGCCCCCGTTCTACAAAAGCCGTGGCCGCGTAACCGAGTGCACGATCATGCCGGCTCTTTGGCAGGTCGGACACCGGCGAGTTTTTTTGGGCTTGGCCGCTGAATGCGGAATCTCCCGACGGGCGATAGCCTCGAGCATTTTGATTCGCAGCAGAACAAAGCAGTGTGGCAGCTTCTCCTTTCGGTTGCGGTTGCTCAAATAGCCCAAGTAGCGGATACGCACAAACCCCTCGCTTCACCTGGTCCAGGTGATAGTCGCGCACATGAAGGGGCTCAAAGTCCATGGGGGAAAGCTTACAGAAACGACTGGCCGCAGCAACGGCGCTTACGTAGTTGGTGATGGTATGCGGGGAAAGCCCACGAAGCTGGAGTTCCTGCATAAACCGTTTGCGGAGTGGAGACATGGGTACCTCCTCAGGTAAGTGTTGAAAGAAAACCTACTGAGAAAGTACGCCACTCCCGACTCCACGAACCGAAATGTTCTTCGCATCCTACCGTGACTGTCAAAGAACCAAACGCTATTAATTTACGAAAATATTAGCCAAAGCAAACTCAGCAAAAGCTGCCGCCATAGGCGGCTTCAGTTCAACGTTTCCGGGCAC
>JBEPYC010000542.1:0-2615 GCA_041641555.1 Chitinivibrionales bacterium
CTTGTCTTTCCCGCACGTGCACTCGAAACGTTTCTCACTCGTTTGAATATCGGCAATAGTTTTTCATCGGAAGGGTAAGTAACATGTTTTCTCGTGGTAGTGGAATTCTCATGCATATTACATCGCTTCCCGGCAAACACGGAATTGGCGATCTCGGACAAATTGCCTATCGGTTTGCAGACCTTCTTTCCGCCACCCGCCAGCGATATTGGCAGATTCTTCCTCTCAACCCCGGCCATCCGGGTGATGGCGAATCGCCGTATTTCAGCAGCTCCGCTTTTGCCGGCAATCCACTTCTCATCGATCTCGAAATGCTAGTTGAGGACGGCTTACTGGATGCGAGCGACCTGACCGACGCTCCGTCTTTTCCCGCTGCGGAAGTTGATTTTGCGGCAGTTCGCGCCTTCAAGGTTCCCTTACTCGAAAAGGCATTTCACCGTTTCGAGGGATCGAAACCAGAGGGTTTCGAAGTGTTCTGCCGGGAGCAGTCATGGTGGCTCGAGGATTATGCATTGTTTTCAGTGCTCAAGAAGGTAAACGATGATAAACCGTGGTCGGAGTGGCCGGAGAAACAGCGTGATCGGGCACCAGAAGAACTCGCGCTGGCACGAAAACAGCACGCCCATGCAATCGAGCGAACCAAATCTCTTCAGTACCTTTTTTTCAAGCAATGGTTTGCTTTAAAGGAGTACTGTAATGAGCGCAATATTCTCATTGTGGGCGACATACCGATTTATGTCAGCTACGACAGCGCGGATGTCTGGGAGAACCCGCAAGTGTTCAAGTTGGACAAAGAAAAGAAGCCTATCGCCGTATCGGGAGTGCCACCGGATTATTTCAGCGAAACGGGACAGCTTTGGAATAACCCGGTTTATGACTGGGATTACCTGAAAAAGACGAAATATGAGTGGTGGGTTCGCAGAATGTCTGCAACCTTCGGACGATACGATATTGTCCGTATCGATCATTTCCGTGGGCTGGTTCAGTACTGGGAAGTCCCTGCCGGCGAGGAAACAGCCATGGGAGGCTCGTGGTGCGATGTACCTACGTATGAGTTTTTCGACACTCTCATCAAGTCCATTCAGAAGTTTCCAGTCATTGCCGAAGATCTCGGGTATATCACCCCAGATGTTTATGCGGCCATCAACCACTACGGCTTCCCCGGGATGAAGGTTCTCCTATTCGCTTTTGGTGAAGACAATCCCGAGAACCCTTATCTTCCGCATAATTTCGATCGAAATTGTGTCGTGTATACCGGCACTCACGACAACAACACATTCGCCGGCTGGTACGACGATGAGGCCAGTGAAGAGGACAGGGAGCGGTTTTCACTCTACGCAGGAAGATCTGCACAATCCAACGAGGCAGTGTGGGACATGATTCGCCTGGGTATGCGGTCTGTAGCCGACATTTGCGTTATTCCCCTTCAGGACTACCTGGGATTGGGCACGGATGCACGCATGAATCAGCCGGCTCAGACAATCGGAAACTGGAAATGGCGCGCGACACCTGACCAGATCAAGCATGCGGACTGGAACATGATCGGCGCATTGACCAAAATGTACCGCAGGGCGGTAAAGAACCAGAAGGCAGAATCCTGAAGATGAGGACCGACTACATTTCTGGCTGGATTTCCACTGATATGCTTGGAAGATGTAAGAGGATGGCGCCATTGAGACCTGCTGAATGACAGATTCTTCGAACCCACCATGAAAACGTTGAAGTTCGTAATGCGTCAGTACCGGGCAGCGGGGTGGGTGTACAGGAAAGAGCCCTTCGCTCTCAGCTGACGACTTAAGGTATTCGGCGCATTTTTTTAAGGCCCTACTACAGAAAATCGATGACGCGAACCGCTTGGAGAAGCGCTCGGGATCACACCATCTACGGAGAATATCATGTTTGATTCGTTACTCTACCGATCATACTACGGAAACACCGTCATACAGTATTTGACGGCCCTTGCGGTTCTCCTGATCGGATTCCTGTTAGTGAGAGTATTAAAAGTCGTTATCGTACGTCAGTTACACCGATTTTCTCAGAAGACCGCTACCAGTTTCGATGATTTTATGGTGCACGCGATAGAAAAGCGCATGGTGCCGCTTTTCTACCTTGCCGTGGCTTATATCTCTGTCCAGGGCCTCACTCTCCATGATTCGGTGGAGAAAGGCATTCGAGTACTCTTTGCAATCCTGCTGACGATCATGACAACCCGGCTGGTCATTTCGATTATCTCCTATGCCACCGAAAAGTACTGGGCTAAGCGAGAAATGGACGAATCCAAGCGAGGAGCATTTCGCGGGATTCTTGCAGGTGTCCAGGTCATCATCTGGGGGATCGCCATAATCGTTTTGCTGGATAATCTGGGCATTGAGATCTCCACACTCGTTGCCGGTCTTGGCATAGGAGGTGTAGCCATTGCACTTGCATCCCAGGCCGTGTTGGGTGACCTCTTCAGCTATATCACCATCTTTTTTGATCGTCCGTTTGAAATTGGTGACTTTATTATTGTGGGAGAGTTCTTAGGGACAGTGGAGCACGTGGGAATCAAGACCACCCGTGTTCGAAGTCTCGGAGGCGAGCAACTCGTATTCTGTAACACCGACCTTACCAGTTCA
>JBEPYC010000543.1:0-2614 GCA_041641555.1 Chitinivibrionales bacterium
CTGTGGACGAAGTGTGATAATGGCTCGAGGGCCAGCGATCAAAAAACCCGCTCAGAGACTAAACTGCCCGAGGAATCAGAAACACTTCTTCTGGCCTTTTCTTGCTTCTTTATGGACCTTTCCGTCTTCTCCGCAGCATTGATGGCAAACTTCATTGGGCAGTTCATCATTTTGAAAATAGAGGCGGATGTTCTCCAGAGTGGTCTGGGTGATATTTGTAAGAGCTTCGTGAGTGAAAAAACCCTGATGTGACGTAATCATGACATTGGGAAATGTGAGAAGACGAGCGAGGATGTCGTCGTTTATCGCTTCTTCAGAGCGGTCCTCGAAAAAGTACTCGGACTCCTCTTCGTATACATCGAGACCGGCCGAACCGATGAGGCCAGCTTTGAGTGCCCAGATTAAGTCTTTTGTCTTGATCAGCTTTCCTCGTCCGGTATTTATAATCATTACCGAGTTTTTCATTAACGAAAGGGTGTCTCGGTTGATCATGTGAACGTTTTCAGGTGTAAGCGGACAGTGGAGTGAGATGATATCGGATTCTTTGTAGATCGTCTCCATGTCCACATAGGTACATCCGCATTCTTTGGCGAAATCCTTATCCGGATAGACATCATAGGCAAGAATTCGCATTCCGAAACCCCGAAGAATTTGAATTGCTGCTTTCCCGATTTTCCCGGTGCCGACGATGCCGGCTGTTTTGCCATGCATGTCAAATCCGATAAGCCCATTGATCGAGAAGTTGCTGTCTCGCACCCGGTAGTATGCACGATGTGTTTTGCGGTTAAGGGTCATCATGAGAGTGACAGCGTGTTCCGCAACGGCTTGAGGTGAGTAGGCAGGCACGCGGACGACATGAATTTTACCATAGGCTGCTTCAAGATCTACGTTATTGAACCCCGCGGAACGAAGAGCGATAAGCTTGACGCCGTGGTCGTGCAGGACATCGATTACTTCTCGATTCATCTCATCGCCCACGAATGCACATACCACATCGAAGTCTCGGGTCAGCGCCGCGGTGGTGGGGTTAAGGTGATCCTGCAAAAAGGTAATATCAAATGAGAAATCTCTGTTGTGGGTTTCAAAATATCGACGGTCGTAGGGTTTGGTGTCGAAAAATGCAACTTTAACGCTCATGTACGGCTTCCCCTTCCGGCTGATGTTGAGCAGATTCTTCGTCCTGAAAAGCCTTGGGCCTATGCCCGTTGGATTTGATCAGTTTGTTTACCTGGGAGTTATCCAGTGTCTCACGATCGATAAGCGCGTGAGCGAGTTTGTCCAGATATTCTCTGTTCTCTCTCAGGAGCGTAAGGGCCATTTCTTCAGTCTCCAGAACAATGGTCCTCATCTCTTCATCGATTATGCGAGCGGTTTCTTCGCTGAAATCCTTTGACTGGGACATCTCGCGACCCAGAAAGACGTGTTCTTCGCCGAGACTGAAGGTGATCGGACCCAGCCGGGTACTCATACCCCATTGGCAGACCATTTTTCTGGCGATCTGCGTGACATGTTTGAGGTCTTGGGCGGCCCCATTACTCAGATTCTGGAATACGATTTTCTCGGCAGCCCGGCCGCCCAGTGCCACTGCGATGCGGCTGATCAAATAATCACGCGTGAAATTGTGACGTTCTATCGTCGGTATCTGTTCGGTCGCCCCCAGGCTTCTTCCTCTTGGTATGATAGTTACTTTCTGAAGAGGATCGGTATTCGGCAGTAGTTTGGCGACGAGAGCATGACCTGCTTCATGATAAGCGATCATCTCTTTTTCCCGCTCATCGATCGTTTCTTCGCGTTCGGCACCAAGCATGATTTTGTCACTGGCCTCATCGAAATCCTCTTTGTTTACCTGTTGCTTTTCCTTACGTCCAGCAAGGAGGGCAGCTTCATTGACCAGATTATGGAGATCGGCTCCAGAAAAACCTACCGTCCTTGCAGCGACGTTTCTCAAATCGACATCGGGACCCACCGGAACTTTCTTTGCATGAATAGAGAGGATTTTCTGGCGTGCATCCTTTTGGGGGAGTTCGAGGGTGATTTGACGATCGAACCGACCGGGACGGGTGAGCGCCGGATCCAGAATGTCGGGACGGTTTGTGGCTGCGATAACCACCACCGATTCGTGTGGTTCGAACCCATCCATTTCCGAGAGAATCTGATTGAGCGTTTGTTCCCGTTCATCGTGCCCGCCCCCCAGTCCTGCGCCCCGGGATCGACCCACCGAATCGATTTCATCGATAAAAACGATGGCCGGGGCATCTTTGCGGGCCGTCTCGAACATGTTGCGAACTCGTGAAGCACCTACTCCAACAAACATCTCGATAAATTCGGATCCGCTGATGCTGTAAAACGGCACTCCTGCTTCGCCAGCCGTCCCCCTGGCCAAAAGGGTCTTCCCCGTCCCGGGAGGTCCCATAAGAAGCACGCCTTTGGGAATGTCCGCTCCTATGGAAGCAAACTTATCGGGATCCTTGAGATAGGCAACAATTTCCCTGAGATCCTGTTTGGCACTATCGAGCCCGGCAACATCTTCGTAGGTGGTCGGCATGCGTGAGGTGCGAAATTTCTTCGCGCGTGATTTTCCGAACCCGAAAAGACCGCCATCCATGAATCCCTT
>JBEPYC010000544.1:0-2580 GCA_041641555.1 Chitinivibrionales bacterium
GGATGCAAAGCTGCGGGGCAAGCACCCCCTGCCGTGGAACCGATTGCTGCTGGAGTACGTTCGGATAATTGCACGTGCACCGATAACCTCTGATGAACGTGTGCGCTGTTTTCTTACACTGCCGCCATGGATAAGGCGCAACTGGCGATATATTGCAGGTGATGTTATTCCGCCTATTTCCCCACCGCCGCCCAAACAAGTACGAACCAAGGCGGCGGCTCACGCACCTCGTGAAGGAGCGCTCGTATGAGATCAAATGTAGAAACCATGCACTCAGATACTCAATCCAAAATGCCAATCGATCCCTCACCGGTAATCGCCTCACAGGTCGATGCTTCCAAGAAGGATTTCATGCCTCAGCAACGCAAGACCATGAAAGTGGTCATTCTCGCAGGCGGATACGGGACCAGACTTGCCGAAGAAACCCATGTCATTCCGAAACCGATGGTGGAGGTCGGCGGCCGCCCTATTCTGTGGCACATAATGAAGATCTACTCGCATTTCGGCTACAACGATTTCGTGGTGGCGCTTGGGTATAAGGGAGAAATCATCAAACGTTACATGGTCGACTACTTGTCATTAAGCAGCGACTTTACCGTGCGAATGAAAGACGGATCGATCAATTATCACCGCAGTCACGATGAAGACTGGACCGTTCAGCTGATTGACACCGGATTGAATACACTTACGGGTGGACGATTGAAGCGTCTCAAACCCTATCTCGATGACACGTTCATGCTGACATGGGGGGATGGAGTCGCCGACATAAATGTCGATGAGCTTGCAGCCTTTCACCGGTCCCACGGTAAGCTTGCGACTGTCACCGCCGTTCGGCCACAGGCCCGATACGGTCATCTCAATCTCGAAAATGAAATGGTTCGCACCTTTTCCGAGAAGCCGCAAACCGGAGAAGGATGGATTAACGGAGCGTTTTTCGTTTTAGAACCCGAAGTTTTGGACTACATCTATAACGATAGGACACAGTGGGAAAAGAAACCGCTCGAGAGACTGGCGCACGAAGGCCAGCTTATGGCGTACCGCCATGATTCGTTCTGGCAATGCATGGACACGCTTCGTGAAAAGTACATACTTCAGCGACACTGGGATTCAGGAAATCCGCCTTGGAAAGTTTGGGGGTAATTATGCGCGTGTTGGTTACGGGATCACAGGGGTATATCGGTACAGTTCTCACTCCGCTGCTTTTGCAAAGCGGGCATACGGTTGTCGGACTGGACACCGATCTTTTTGCCGAATGCACCTACGGCGACTACACAACCCCGATCCCCATCATAAAGAGGGACACTCGAGATGTAACCGCGATGGATCTTCAGGGATTCGATGCAATCATACATCTGGCAGGATTATCAAATGACCCGCTTGGCTATTACCGACCGGAGATTACCGGAGATATAAACACGGCAGCGTCGGTGCGCATCGCCAAGCAGGCCAAGTCAGTCGGGGTGAAACGTTTTCTCTACGCTTCATCATGCAGCGTGTATGGGGCTTCGGGGGACCAGTTTCTTACCGAAGAATCACCGTTCAACCCGGTGACCCCCTACGGATGGTCCAAAGCCGAAAGCGAACACGGAATGCGCGATCTTGCCGATTCATCGTTTTGTGTGACCTACCTGCGCGCCTCGACCGCCTACGGAATGAGCCCGCGCATTCGTTTCGACCTGGTGGCAAACAATCTGACCGCCTGGGCTTTTACCACGGGTAGTGTTCTGCTCAAAAGCGACGGCATGCCGTGGCGTCCGATTGCCCATGTGGAAGATATTGCCCGGGCGTACCTGGCGGTTCTCGAAGCTCCCGTAAAGGATGTAAACAATGAAGCCTTCAATGTTGGCCTGACTTCAGAGAACTACCGTATTCGTGAACTGGCGAAAATTGTTGAAGACGTGGTACCTGAGAGTAAAGCTGCGTTTTCCGACAACGCATCACCCGACAAACGGTGTTATCGTGTCGATTGTGGGAAAATCGCTCGCATGCTCGATTACCATCCTCAATGGACCGCACGGCGCGGAGTCGAGCAGCTCTATAAGGCTTTCGTAAAATATGGCCTGGAGCTGGAGGATTTTGAAGGCACCAGATACAAACGCATCATGCATGTAAACGATCTGATGCGACAGGGAATTCTGAGCGAGGATTTCCGCTGGACATCTCAACACGTTCTTCAGGAGGAGACGGTGTAATGAATAACGAGACAGCCTGCCGTTCGTGCGGTGGAAAGAATATAACGACATTTCTGGACCTTGGGAAAACTCCTCTTGCTGATCGCCTGGTAAACATGGAGCAACTGGGGGGCGAAGAACCCCGATTTCCTCTGCAAGTGGCATTCTGCAATGATTGCTCTCTTGCACAAATCCTCGAGACGGTGCCTCCGGAACAGCTTTTTGGAGATGATTACCCGTATTTTTCTTCGTTTTCGCCGGCACTTCTTGCACATAGCAAATCGAATGTGGAAGATCTCATCGATCGACGTAGTCTTTCTTCGGACAGCCTGGTTATGGAACTTGCCAGTAACGACGGCTATCTTCTTCAATATTATCAGGAACGCGGTATACCGGTTCTGGGAATCGA
>JBEPYC010000545.1:0-2560 GCA_041641555.1 Chitinivibrionales bacterium
ACGAGCGTCTAATTTCCACCGGCACGATATGGATGGAGTTATTGGCGAACCCTCGGTAATTCCATGGAGCCTGCACAGGCTGAACGTTGCCATTAGTATCCGTGGCCCTGGCACGGATCAGATAATACCCCGGCTGGGCGGCCTTCCACGAATATTCCCAGATTTGCCCGCAGGCCGTAACCCATGCCCCCGTAAATCGTAGCTGGTATTGGGAGAGTTTCTCTTTGCTCGTGGCGTTCCCACACATTGCCGGCATCGACAAAAAGCGCTCCGTTGATATAGCGGAGCTGAATGGGTAGGGGCCAGACGACCGAAATTTCCTTTATGAAAGGAAATCGGAACTCGGAATTGACCATGGCGTACCTGGTCCCTGTCATGTCGAAATAGTCCCATCCTCGAAACGGTACGAGAAGTTCAGAGTAAAACGAGTACTCCAGATTGTCGTAGTAGTTGTCTGCATTCACACCTGCTGGAGGAATCCAGTTCTCGTTTCCACCCAGAAAGTATCGTCGAGCGGATCGAGTGCTGTTTCCCAGGGGGAGTGAGCCCCCGAATGCCGCCCGATTAGCCCAGACATACCGCCGGTTGATATGAGTATAGGACCTGAAATCGACTTCGGCTGCAACAAAATGCTTTTCGACCGATTCCAGGGGCGGAGAGAAAAGCAGGCTTGCATTCGCGCGAATACCGTTGATCGGGCCAGTTATCCCCCAGAGAATATTATCAAACACAAAAGCAAGCGAAGGGAGCAGCACGGTGAATCGATCGGCGACATGCGTTATAGTGGCCTCGGCGGTAGATGCCCGGGCTGTCGAATCGGATTGTTCGGAGGAAAACTCAACGGCTGCTCGCCGGACATGGCTGTAGTACGTGTTAAGATCGATACGCATGTTTTGAGAAAATGGGTACTGCACCAGCAGCAAACCGCCAAGGTTCGTGTCATGATAGTATCGATCGATATAGGTATAATCGCGGTTGAAAAATGCCCCCATGCCTAAATTGATGCGGTTTCCCAGCGACAGGTATGAACCGTAAAGATGTGCATACTCATCGAGATTTCCCTGAATATCGGCAGCCAGGGTCAGCCGATGATTGCCCATCAGATCGCTGAGTACCATGATGCCCTGACCGGCGTATCCGTAGACCGGGTTTGCCGCAACCCCCATTGCCATCATGTCGGGGGTGAATTTAAGCCGATACGGTTGCGGAGACGAAATAGCGATTTCTTCAGTTGTATCCGGATCGTGCCTGGAGGTGCCCGGCAAAGGCATGGCCTCGGTCGATGGTTCGCCGATTACCTCCACGAATTCTTCCTCGTTTGTCTGTTGCGAGCTGTCCGTCAAAAAGAATGTGCTGTCGGAAACGACCACACCCGCCGAGTCCGAGTTACGGGAAGCGGCAACTGCTTTGTGCCCGGCGACAGTCTCGAGTGTGTCCTGAAGGTGCGCGGGTGGCTTTTGAAAGAAGGTCATGGTGGAGTCGTTTCGTGAAAGCATCCATTGCGTGGGTGCGAGGGAAGAATCTCGGAGATGGTCCCAGGGATCGGAAATGGTCCAGACATGCCACTGCTGATCTTGAAACAGCGTGAAAGCAACAGAGCTATCACCTTGCGCCCAGTCGGGACTCGAGCAGCCGCCGATAATGTCAGTGAGAGGCAATGCATAGGCGAGTGAGTCGCGATGCCCGATATAAAGGTTTTTGATACCGTTGCGATCGGAAACGAACAGGATCTCTGTGCCGTCGGGGGAAAACCGGGGCTCGGTTTCATCAAAGGGCGTAGTGGTAAGCCGTTGTTCGTGGCGAGAATCGATATCCAGAAGATACAGATCGAATGTCGACCGGGGAAGCACCGAGCCGGGAGGCATTTCACGCGTGCTGTCTTCACCTGCAAAGACTATCGATGACCCGTCACGGGAGAACGTCGGATTGGCTTCGTGGCGAATGTCATCTGTCAGCTTGAGAATCGAGTCTTCCTGGAAATCATACAAGTACATGTCTGTCTGATGACCGTGTATCCCACAAAACACGATATACCTGCCATCGGGAGACCAGTCCGGAGAGGTTACGCTTTCCACCTGTGGCACGATTTTCTTCTGCAGTTCTTTGGTACCGATATGTACCACCCTGAGTTGGTCATGTCCCTGATCTTTGGTGACAAAGGCAATCCGATTGCCTTCGGGAGACCATGCAAGACCACTCCGAAACGGGTGAAAGGATTCGAAAAACCCACTATAACCGTATTGAGGTATTTCGCTGAGTACGGCACCCTCTCGATCGGTTATGACAATGCGCGTTCGATCTTTGTAATCGCTGAAAAAAGCGACTTTGTCCCCTTTGGGAGAGAGTCGGGGTTTGAGATTGTAGCGGCTTCTGGCTTCCTTCGATGAAGTCAGCGGGAGGGCGATTCGGGTGGGGTCGGTTCGTCTGCCGATCTCCGGCCAGTAGATTCTCCGAAGCTCTTTAACCCAGGATTTCGCCAGTTCATCGGATGTCGTTCCGTAGACTTCTTTCACGGCGAGTTCGACATTCTTGCTTTGGACAAATGCGCGTAAAAGACGGG
>JBEPYC010000546.1:0-2530 GCA_041641555.1 Chitinivibrionales bacterium
ATTCTTCTCCTTATGACACGCGACACAGTTGTTGCTCTCCAGAATTGGTCGGATGTGCCGGGGAAAACTGATCGGCTCCAATCCGATCGGCTCCGGCTCGGGGCGACTCGGTGGGCGCAGTTGGGCTTTAGGTGTTGAGGACGGAGGCACCGACCACCGGTCTTCATGACAACCGAGACAGCTCAGGTGTTCACCGGGATGTACAAAGGCATCCGAACGCATCGAATGAACCGCCATTTTGTTTTCGTCGAGTAACTGAAAGTACACGGCTTTCTCTATAGGTGCCTCACAGTATACACTACCGTCGTCCTCCACCGGGACAATTCCCAGAGACATTCGAGTATTGGCGCCGTACGGTCCCGAATCGGGCGTGCTAACAGAACTTGGACAAGGAAAGAGCTGCACGATTCGCATCCATTTAATCGTGACGTCTGCAGGCCAGGGCATATCAGCCTTATATACATCAGTCACGCTTATCGTTGCACGATAGTGGCCGTCACGCCCGCTTCGCTCTCCCTGATAAGTCGTTGTCGGGAGACGGGGAACATTTGGTCTCGACCGTACCGGTATCGGGTCGATGGACGCAACCGAGTCGTCGAATTCCCACAGAAGCTGAGTATTGCCGAAACGATCCAAAAGGTAGAGATTCTGCTTTTTGGGCCATCTTCCGTCATAGTTGGGCTCCACATCACCGTCCTTCTCTGAAGCCTTCAGGTAATCGGCCTGATGTGGACCGAAAGAGCACAAGAAATAGTCCTCACTCAGCGGCCATGGGGTTCCCCACAGGTAAATGAACGCTCGGGCTTCGGATTCCGGAAACGGATCGAGAGGGGCAATCCTCTTGACCTGACTCATGACCCCGTCATCCTCGACGCGTGGATCTATAATAACCAGAGATCCGAACGCCCGATCGTGATGCGGCGCCGCCGTTGCCACGTATTTGGGAGAATTCGGGATTGCTCGAATGTTCATTTCCATCCAGGGACGAGATCCGCGGCCTGCACCAGGATTCTCATACCAGGGAAGCTGTACGCCCGTGAGAGTATGAAACGGATGAGGGTAGTTTCCATGGGGAGCACGTGGATCGGTACCGTCAGGCCCACAAATCCAGATGTGATGAGCTATATCCGAATCACGGTCGACATAGTCCCATCGACAATAAACGATCTTCCCATCATTGTTTATGCTGGGGTGCCATTCGTTTGTTTCATGGTAACTGATTGGAATCAGATCGCTACCATCGCTTTTGCAGCCATACATGCAGAAAGTGGGTTTCGTGTGGCATCTACCGGAACCTCCGCGACGAAGAGACACGAATACAAGCCGCTCGTCTCCGGGCAACCAGCAGGGATCCCAGTCTCCGCCACCATTACCGTCGGTGAGCTGTCGGAGATTGCTGCCGTCCAGATTCATGGAGAAGAGCTTCAGATCGTGGGCGAATGCGATTCTTCTCCCGTCAAAGGACAGATCCGGCTGAATTGCACAATCACCGAGTTCCTGCCCCTGGAACTCACCGTTTTCAACCACCGCGCCCTCGAGAATATCGACAACCTGAGGATCATCGCTGAAAGGATCAAGAAGATAGCAGATCCGTGCAGGGGACAAATCCCTGCATTTCAGATTCTGGAGCACCATGTGACTGCCCTTGGGCGGAATATAGAAGCGGTTGAATAAAAGGGTATCCATGTCGAGCAGTGGGTTGGCAAAGGCCGCCCGGCGCTGTATTTCGCGCACTTCTCGGTATTTCTCCCGACGCTCCGCGGGATTGCTTACGCTCTGTGAGGCGGATTTCAATTCGGAAAGCTGGACGGCATACGTGTTCATGCTTTCACCACCCTTGCTCTTAAGATCCTCGATAAGCGCTTCGGTCCGACGAATTACCACATCAAGCGGGTCTTGGTCCGTTTCATAGATATATGCTTCCCGATCGTACGACTGTTCCAACAGTTTTGATCGATCCTTGTCACTCAACAGAGAATGGCGCTCAAGATGAAAGGCAAGGTAACGGTATTCGTCCTCCCAGCTTTGATGAACCTTTTCAGTGTAGTCTGCACCTATTTCGGTTGTTGAAGCAAGCAAGACAGCAAGTACGGGAAGAAAAACGATCCTCATTGAAAACACGGCTATCCTCCGGTGGGTGGGTAAGGAGTACTCTCGCGTTGGATTGGGCTGTCATCTGTCCGACCATCTAAATATAGAGAAACCGGGAGAGCTGTCTTTGATAAATACATGACTGTAAGAGAGAAAAGGTGTACTCTGAGTGCACTCCAGATCTTAAGTTACTCCCAACATACCACGTCCTGCCTTTGCGCGGGTCGGCGGCACTCGCTTTCCTTCGCCGGCACGCCCATTGCACAGGTTGTCCTCCGAACTGTCGACTACCGGCTTCGAATAAACCGCCGGTCGAGCCGTTCTTCGAAAAAGACCGAAAAGCTATGCATAGATTACTAATCCGGGACAAACCGCGAAACCTTGCCCGAGATGCTCTGGTAGTGGGTGCGGTACTTGTGGCGTTCGTGCTGTTTCTCTT
>JBEPYC010000547.1:0-2528 GCA_041641555.1 Chitinivibrionales bacterium
ATTTGTGTTTCGGTAGAGGAATAATCACCGGTTGCGTTCATGACTGTTCAGTTCCTTTGCTATGCGTATGCTTCTTCTGGAATTCCTGTCTCAAACGGATTGCTTTCATCGTTGCTCCACTCAAACAATCCACCGTCGAATACCGCCACTCGAGGCCAGCCCATACGCCACGCATTCAGAAACGCTTCACTTCCGCGCCACCCCGTGCCGCAGTAGAATGCGTTGTGCTTATCGGGAGTAACCCCCGCATCGGCCCATACCTTTTCCAGTTCATGGTATTCTCTGGTTGTATGATCAAGATTCCGGTAGTTCTCCAGGTGATACGGATCGCTCCCGCTGTAGGCGAGTACCGCCCCCGGAATCCTTCCTTTCTTTTCGATATAATTGTACCCGCTGACCTCTCCTATCCATTCCCGGCGACTCCGGACACACACCAGATTGGCATCCGGTGATGCAATCATCCGTTTTGCTTCATCGATATCAACCGCGTACTCAGGATACTGGGGAATAGAGGCGCCAAAATTGGTAATGCGTCGTTTCGGGGTCTCTTCGGTTGTGATATCGTTGCCCGCATCGATCCACGCCTGCATCCCACCGTTGAGAATGCGCACGTCTTTTACCCCGGCGTACATCATGATGAATGCACACCGCATGGCCGCCAGGTGCCCCGAGCTGCTTCCCGGAAACGGATCCTTACTGTCGGGGTACGAAAATCTACCGTAAAGAATTACAGTTGTGTCGTGTCTGATTCCGTGTGTTTCCAATGCACTTTTCAGCTCTGCGGGTGAGCGCCGGTTCCAGGTCTCCTGAGATTCAAGCGAATTGGTATCGATCTCGATAGCTCCCGGAATGTGACCCTGATCGTAGTCGGACTTGTTCTGATAGTGCGCGTGGCAAAGCACGTAGGTATCATTGTCGTATTCCGGAGCGATACCGGTTTGCGTCAGCATGTCGAGCCATTCCGGAGGCACAAGGTGTCGATAACGCTCCAAACGCGACATGCCAAGGTCCGGGTTTGCGCTCCAGCCTGAAACGAAATCGTGATATACTTTGACATTCCGGTATCCCAGGCGCTGGAAATGACTTGCCACTTTCTCGTTCTGTTCGGGCTCATAGCCATAGACAACCAAGGCATCATCGGGGCGAAAACCCTTTTTCTCGACAATCTCCGGCCACTCGATATAAGAGAGCCATTTGTACGGAAGGCTCCTGGCACCTTCGATATGCCCTCCCCGTGGTTCTTCGCGAAGCCGCCAGCCATTGTAAGCGTCGATTGGGCGAGTGTCGATAAGATTTACTTTGGGATCCTGCAGATAATCCTTTAATTCGTCCGTGGAAAGTTTATTCATGGCGCAATCCTGGTATGCTGAAGATGGTCTACGGGTGCCCTCGGTCCAGAAAGACCACAAATGAACATCAAAAATCGGGCCAGTACCCTGAATGGAAGTTCCCGGGAGCCTCAAACGGTCATTGAGAGGTCCCTGCGGCAGTCGCCAGGCGAGAATTCCAGTTTCAGGGAAGGTGGATTTGCAGTTTCGAGAGAGTGGAAAAGCAACCGAGAGTTGAGGGTTGCCTTTTTTACGGCAGCAGAGTTGCAATAGTGGGATCAAGAGCCGGGACGTCAAAGCGATGTCTGCCAAGAGGCATGCCGTTATGCGCACTGGACCACGTCTTTGCTGTGTTTTCTCCAGGAATCGTTTCTCCTGTTGTCCTGGAACAAAGGCAACAGGCAAACACCCCTTTACGCAGCGTTAACCGGACTGGGTAAAACGAGGTCCCTTAACCGGATGACGATTCAGGAGGAGCGGCAATGCAAAGAGAAACGGTTCGCTCACTTCCTGGTTTTTACTCGCATAACTTTCAACGCACCCGTGAGAGCGGCCGCGCCGGTCACGGTAAGTGCTCTTGTCAACACCGGATGGGTGACCATCCAGATGAACGGGTCCTTTTTCTTTGCATGCGAGCCAAACTCACCCCGAGCCCCACGGTCTTCATCGATGGGATCCCACAGGTTATTCGGAGCATTGGGATCATGATGGCCATCGTAGAACTGCGAGGTATAGCCGTTCCTGGCAAGGTACTTGTCGACAAACCCGGGGATTGCCTTGTCGGCAAGAATCGTTTTGAAAGTCGTGCCCCCGACATAGACTTCGCGCCGTCTGTGATAGGCTGCCCAGACGATCGTCTTTGCGATCGGTTCCGGGTCGAAAATGGGAGGAACCGGCTGCCATTTTCTGTCGGTAGTGTTCTTACACCAGCTAAACTGGGTAGTGTCGATCGCCGGGAGCTGTACCATGGTCAGGTGAATGTTTGACTTGTCGTGCATCAGCTCTTCCCGCACCGACTCGGTGAACCCCTGAATAGCGTGCTTTGCGCCGGAATAGGCACTCTGAAGCGGGATGCCGCGGTAGGCAATGGAGGAACCCACCTGTACGATCGTACCCCGATTCCGGGGGATCATTCGTCGTAACGCCGATTGCGTGCAGTACACGTAACCCCGATAGGTGACTTCGGTCACTCGTTTGAAT
>JBEPYC010000548.1:0-2517 GCA_041641555.1 Chitinivibrionales bacterium
GCTGACCGTACATAATTTCCAGTACTTTTTTATATTTGTGCCGATACTGGCTATCTCGATGATAGCACCGCTACCGTTTGGTGTCCGTGAAGCACTCGGAGGAACCCTTTTTGCGCTGGCCGGTTTCAAAGCCGACTCGGCAATTGTAATGGAATTCCTTGCAACGCTCGTTGGAGTAGTCGCAAGTTCTCTGGGTGCTGTATTTTTTCTGACATCACGAATGGAGCGCCGGGCTCGGGAGAAAAATGATCTGGTCGACGAAGTCATGTCTTCGGGTACACCGGAGCATTCTCGATCTCCGGATGTCTCCGAAGAGCTGCTCGGCAATTCAAACCATACTCGCAGATAGGGATGTTCCCGATGGAACCTGTCACAAGATCAGAGGCAATTTTAGAAGAAGAAAAGTCTGCCCCTCTCGACCTAAGCATTGTCGTGCCTCTCCTCAATGAGAAGGAGAACCTCCCGCATCTGCTTTCGGCCATTCAAGAGGCTCTGAATAAGGCTCGCGCCAGCTACGAAATCGTTTTCGTTGACGATGGGAGTAGTGATGGGTCGTTTGACGTTCTGAAAGAATTGTTCGACGAATATCCCGATACCATACGAGTTTATCGATTCGGCAGAAATTTCGGGAAAGCAGCGGCGTTGAGCGTCGGGATCGCCAAAGCACAGGGACGGACAATCGTCACCATGGATGCCGACCTGCAGGATGACCCAGTTGCTATTCCGGGAATGCTGAAACTGCTGGATGAAGGCTATGATGTCGTCTCCGGGTGGAAAAAACGACGGCATGACCCTGTATCGAAAACGATTCCTTCGAAATTTTTTAATTTTGTGACATCTCGTATGTCTGGCCTTGATCTGCACGATTTCAACTGCGGTTTCAAGGCCTATCGGGCTTCGGCGGCTAAAAGCCTTGAAATCTACGGCGAGCGTCACCGGTATCTCCCTGTGCTGGCTCACTGGAACGGGTACAAGGTAACCGAAATGGTGGTCCCGCATCACCCACGAAAGTTCGGTAAGTCAAAATATGGACTCAGCCGGTTGTGGAAGGGCGCTTTCGACCTTTTGACCCTCCTATTTTTACGCAACTATCTGAGGAATCCACTTCATTTCTTCGGACTGCTGGGCCTGTTCTTCGGGTTTGCCGGTTCGGCCGTCCTTGCCTACTTCGGAGTGCAGTGGATCATTACCGGTCACATGCATATTCGCCCACTCGTTTTACTTTCCATGGGTGCGATTATCATGGGGATACAGTTCATCTCTATTGGGTTGCTCGGTGAAATGATAACACATTCTGCTCCTCGCGAGGAGTACTCCATCAAAGATATTCTACACAGGTCATGAAAATCCTCTGTATCTGCCCTATTGGCATCGGGAACTATCTTCTAACCTACCCGGCCTGCTATGCCATCAAGAAGTATTACCCGGACTACTCTCTCCATCTCCTTGGTCTCCGTCTCAACATTAAAGACTGGTCGGCAGGGGATTCGGTCTGGAGTAAGGTTCATGTTTTCGATCCCACCCGGATGAAAGGCTCTCTTTCTGATCCCGCAAAGATTATCGGTTCACTGAGGAGAGAACGTTTCGATGCGTCGCTGAATTTCTTTCCTTCCAACAAGTGGCAGTACAATCTTCTTCCTTTGCTCAGTGGTATTCCGCGACGTGTTGGTTTTTCTTACCATCGGTACCCAGTTCGCTCGCTCTCGTTTTTGTGCACGGATAAAGTACCGGTCGCCCTGGAGAAGCATGATCTGTGGCAGAACGTCTCTCTGGCCAGCGCTTTTCTGGGTAAAAGTCTTTCTGAGGAAAGCCCGGTTTTCCCGGATCTCTTTGGAGCTGCAGAGGCTGAATGGGCCACATGGAAACTGGAACAACTTGGTTTATCGGAACCGCCGATTGGGTTTCACCCCGGATCGAGCACGGATCATTTGATGGCCGCAAAGCGGTGGCCGGTGGAGCATTTTGCTGAATTGGCCCGATGTGCCAATAAGTGCACGGGTAGAACAGTCCTTGTTTTTGGTGGTCCCGAAGAAAAACAGCTGAAAGACCGGGTCGTAGACATGGCCGGGAGCACTGCTGTACACGCTGATACACCATCTCTGAAACACACCGCAGCTTTACTTCAGAAATGCGCGTTTACAGTGTGCAATGACTCGGGTCTGATGCATATGAGCGCATGCATGGGAGTGCCCACGGCAGCCATTTTTGGACCTACCGATGAGCGGCGGAATGGCCCGGTCGGCAGAAAAACGCTCGCCATCCGCAAGCCAATGAGCGGGTTTCCGTTGTGGACCACTGAAAACGTCGGTGCCCGGAAGGTCCCTTCCGGAGTAGATCCTTCGGCAAGTCTCCGGGAACTCTCTCCGCAGGAGGTCTGGGCCAGAATCGAGCCCTGGTGGAACACCTGACGGAGTGACCCACGAATCGATAAAGACGCCCGGGAGCCATTCCCTGGAAGTTTTTGTCTTTATTGGATTTATGCTGTTGTGCGATTTGCCCCCACAGAAAGCTGTTTTG
>JBEPYC010000549.1:0-2505 GCA_041641555.1 Chitinivibrionales bacterium
GATACTTTCCCGATTTCGCCATCGGTTGCGGTGAGGGAATGGCCTTCCAAGCTCTTGCCAGTTCGTAACATAAGAACTCCTTTCTTTAAGCGGATAGAGTAGACTCTTGCATCAATTATCGTGCCAACCATTATTGGTATGAGCGTTGCTTGATGAGCATTGCACCGATTGGTAGAGGGGAGGTAGCCAGCATGCCAATGCACAACACCGAAATCGCTTCTGTTCTGGACCGTATTGCTGATCTGGTTGAGGTTACCGGTGGGAATCAGTTCAGGGTTCGAGCGTATCATAACGCCGCTCGCACTGTCGAGGGTCTGCCGCATCAGGTGAGTGATTTACTCAAGGAAGGAAAGGATCTCAGTGAACTCTCCGGGATAGGAAAAGATCTTGCCGGGAAAATCGATTCGATCTACCGAACCGGCACTCTTCCTCTTCTGGCTGAACTCGAGAAGAAAACCGGCCCTGGAATTACTGAGATCATGCGCATACCTGGACTCGGCGGTAAGCGGGTGAAACAGCTGATGGACATGCTGGGCGTGAAGACAATCAAGGACCTGGAAAAAGCCGGCAAAGATGGCCAAATAAGGAATCTGGCCGGATTTGGCGAGAAAACGGAGAAGAAAATTCTGGAAGGTATCGGGGAGCTTCGTGGTGGCAGCGACCGCATGATGCTGGCAAAGGCCGAAGAAGTAATCGCGGACTTGGTGGCACTGCTGAAGGATACCAAAGATGTCGACCGGGTCGAAGTTGCCGGGAGTTATCGGCGGCGTGCTGAAACAGTGGGGGATATCGACATACTGGTGACTGCAAAAAAGGGAGCCGACATCGCCGAGGTGGTTACCGATTACGATGATGTAAAAAAAGTGATCTCCAGTGGAAGCACTCGCACATCGGTTGTGCTTCGCTCGGATCTTCAGGTCGATGTTCGTGTTGTGCCTTCGGAATCATATGGAGCGGCACTGCATTACTTCACCGGTTCCAAAGCGCATAACATTGCCGTACGAAAGATTGGCGTCGGGAAAAAACTGAAAATCAATGAGTACGGAATTTTTAAGGGAGACAAACGCGTTGGTGGGAAAACTGAGCAAGATGTATTCAAAGCGGTTGGTCTGTCGTTTATCGCACCGGAGCTCAGAGAGGATCGGGGAGAAATCGACGCAGCCGCTAAGAAACGCCTCCCGAACCTGCTTGAGAAAGAAGAACTCAAGGGTGACCTTCACATGCACACGGATGAGACGGACGGCCGGACAACAATGGAGCACATGCTCGATGCGGCTAAAAAGATGGGGTATCGCTATGCCGCAATTACCGACCATTCACAGAAAGTGGCAGTGACCCGGGGAATGGACGAGAAACGACTCCGTAAACAGATGGAAAAAGTGGATCGGCTCAACGACAAGACCAAAGGGTTCAACCTGCTGAAAGGAATCGAGCTGGACATACTCGAGGACGGGTCGCTGGATCTTTCCGATAGTGTGCTAAAAGATCTCGATATCGTCGTCTGCTCGATTCACTCCAAGTTCAACCTGTCCGAGAAAGACCAGACCCAACGGCTACTTCGGGCAATGGACAACCCGCACTGTAACATAATCGCCCATCCGACCGGCAGGCTAATCAATTCGCGGAAACCCTATGCCCTGGATATGAAACGTGTTATCCAGCACGCTGCAAGCGTAGGCTGTGCGATGGAGATTAATGCTCAGGCCGATCGTCTCGATCTCAACGATGTTCACTGTAAAATGGCCAAAGAACTCGGTGCCAAGGTGGCAATTTCAACCGATGCTCACACGGCCGATTCGCTGCATAATATCCAGCGTGGAGTGTGGCAGGCCCGAAGAGGATGGCTTGAAGCCTCGGATGTCATCAATACCTTCCCGCTGCAGAGCCTCCGCAAATTCCTGAAACGTGGATGAGTCTTTCTGAAAGGGGAGCTGGCACGCAATTTGCAACACTTAAGGGTTTGTCCCTCGGGTATTGCAATCGCTCTTTCTCCTGCTTAGCCAACGCTACTGTCGCGAAAATCTTCATCAGATCCGCATCGACCGGACGGTAGAAATGCTCCTGCATAAACCTGCATAGGAATGTGCGGATGGTCTGAATGGCTGAATGAGCAGTTTGACAGGATGGTGTATGCAGAAAATTAGTGATAGGTTTCTTTCCGTAGATGGTTCTCTTGGCAATGCTGCAAAAAGCACTCCCGCCCGGGCGCAGCTGCTTCGTGAAAACAGAATTCTATCCGTCGCAAACGAAATCTTGGGCGTTTTCGTAGAAAAGCCCGGGGCGGATATGTACGATTCGGTTCTGGCGATTTTTCTCGGAATAACGGACAGTCAGGAAGGTGTTTTCGGTCGTATAGACCAAAACGGGGCCTTGATTTGTCCGACACGGTCGAAACCGCCCTGAGAATTGTCATACGGCAGATCGGTCACGCTCAGAGGCTGGCCATCCGGGCTGTCATAGCGTCTGATCTCGCGGCCGTCCATGATGTAGAAGCGTCCCTGCCAG
>JBEPYC010000550.1:0-2503 GCA_041641555.1 Chitinivibrionales bacterium
GGCACGCAGGTCAGACTGAGCTTTCCGGTGGCACAATAGGCGAGTATGGCACCTTCACTTTATCCATCCAGTCCGGTTCTTCTGGTCGATGACGAACAGCAGGTCCTCGATGGCGCTGCCTTGTCGCTGCGCCTCAACGGAATAACCAATACTATTAAGTGTTCCGATAGCCGGGAAGTTGAAGCTATGCTTGGGGAGCGGGAGATTTCGGTCGTGCTTCTGGACCTTCTCATGCCGCACTGCACCGGCCAGCAACTGCTTCCCCGGATCCGATCGATTGCACCGGAAACCGCCGTAATTGTCCTGACCGCGGTAAACGAAGTCGAAACCGCGGTTGGATGCATGAAAGCGGGCGCATACGATTATCTGCTGAAACCTGTCCGCAATGAGGACCTGAGCGCCTGTGTGCGCAGGTCACTGGAGTGCTGGGAACTCCGTTCCGAAAACCGTCGACTTCGGGAATCGCTTCTTTCGGATATGCCCGAAGACCTCTCGCCGTTTTCAGGCATTATAACCCGAAACCGGTCGATGCAGTCGCTTTTCAAGTACATTGGGGCAATCGCACCGACCTCGATGCCCGTGTTGATTACCGGTGAAACGGGAACAGGAAAAGAACTCATGGCCCGGTCTGTGCATGAATGCAGCGGCAGGAGCGGGGGATTTGTCGCGGTAAATGTAGCGGGTCTCGATGATAATCTGTTCAGTGACACGCTGTTTGGCCATGTCAAGGGTGCTTTCACCGGGGCAATTACACCCAGACCGGGTCTGATCGCCAAGGCTACTGGCGGAACACTGTTTCTCGATGAAATCGGGGACCTGGCACCCGAAAGCCAGGTCAAACTACTGCGGCTTCTCGAAGACCGGAGCTACTATCCGATTGGCTCGGATTCTCCCCGCACAACCGATGCCCGGATAGTGGTGGCAACAAACCGCACCGTAGACAGTCTGCGCGCTGATGGAGACTTCCGGGACGACCTCTTTTTCAGGCTTCGTACCCACCATGTCCACATCCCGCCATTGCGCGATCGCCGCGATGATCTTCCGCTGCTGGTGGAACACTTTCTCGACCAGGCTGCTCGCGACATGGAAAAAAACAGACCGACGCCCCCTCGCGAAATCGAGTCCATCCTGGGTGCATACGCTTTCCCGGGAAACGTTCGGGAACTCAAAGGGCTGATCTTTGATGCCGTTGGACGCCACACCGGCGGGGTGTTGTCGCTGGAATCCCTGAAATCTTCCATACTCCCACCACAAAGTGAGTCGGCGGAAAGCCTGCTGGACTCAGTCACACGTGTGAAATTCGGCGACCAGCTTCCGACAATTCGGGAAGTTGAAGAGGCACTGGTGGAAGAAGCCTTGCGTCGGTCTCAGGGAAACCAGACCGTAGCATCACAGTTTCTGGGTATCACCCGTTCGGCCCTTAATAAGCGTATCAACAAGAAGTATTGATACGACCGGGCTGCTGTTTGCCTTGTTCTGCTTCTGAAATTATACCCCTCCCTGGCCTGTGAGAACCTTAAACTTCCTGCGGGAACCCATCCTCTCCGGGGAGAGAAGCCAATTCCGCCATCTGTTCCATCGGGCACACCCAGCTTGAAAATGTGACATTCTTCACACCCGTTTGCCCGGGGGGGTGATGGGGAGATTATTTCTAACCTCTTTCAAATAAATGGCTTACAACGGCGGACGGATTTCGGCACGTTCCTTGTGTTAGTGATACTCTCGATCGGCATCACCGAGATATCACAACGCCCGGAGATGGGCATGGAAAGGAACGAATATGACAGCCCGAAATGCGAGATTGTGGATTTCAGTCGCAGGGGCAGTTGTTTTGACGGCAGTGGTCTTTATGTCGGGGCGGCGCGAGGATGCGCGACTCTTGATTGAGCGCAATGCGTCAGCCGGTGGGCAAGCCACTACGATTCATCTGACCGGACTGGAACCATCAGGTCGCCTGCGGATGCTAATCGATGCAGGGATTCCCTTGAAGTACGAGTTCACGATTACCGATGAAGACGGTGTCAGTGCGCGGATTTCTCGGACACTCCAGATCGACACCTGGCGTGGGGTGTATGCCGTGTCCGACTCGGTACGTCCGGATGGGTGGCTTCCGGTTGTCGATGAGATTTCATACTTTCAGACGCTGGTCGGAGCATTGCATGCCTTTTCGTCGTGTACCCTTCGCATATCTGGTGGAAGGGAGACAACCTTGAGTGCTTCGGCCAAACTGGTTCCCGTGTACGCGGATCGACTGGGAAAGAAAGTCAATATGGCCGAAGAGGTTGGCCTTCCGCGCAAAGTTATGGCGCTTGGAGCATTCGCAAGTGAACATGCACCGATGTCGCTGACACGGGTCATTCGACCGGTCGACAACCAGTGGCTTCGGAAAGGGCGGGATCTGGATTCCTGAGGTACAAGAAAGGCGCTTTGTCTTGGGTGGCAATCACTTCTACCTGATTGCTACTTCCCGCCTCAAGATTGCAGCTTCCCAGAAGGTTCCATG